>NZ_BAABEV010000008.1:0-253902 GCF_039540335.1 Actinomadura verrucosospora
GGTGTAGAGGAACTTGACCCGGCGTCCCTGGGCGCGGAGGCGGGCGAGGGTCTCGCGCAGCGCCGCTGGTCGCCGCCCAGCTCGCCACGGCGCGGGCGCGCTCGGCGGGCGCGGGGTACAGGCGGACGATCATCGCCATGGAGGCGGGCACGCAGGCCGCGGCGGCGGCGCCGAGGACCGCGCGCAGCGCGACGAGCGTCCACAGGTCCGGCGCCGCGGCGCACAGCAGCGACCCCGCGCCGAAGGCCGCGACGCCCGCGCGGAAGACGCGGTGCGCGCCGTACCGGTCGGCGAGGGCGCCCGCCGACGGCAGCAGCGCCCCGAAGACGACGGTGTAGCCGGTGACGGCCCATTGCAGGCCCGCGACCGTCCCGTTCAGGGAGTCGGCGAGGTCGGGTTCGGCCACCGACAGGACGGTCGTGTCGAGCAGCACCATGAAGTAGCCGAGCGAGATGCCGAGGAGGGCGAGGCCGCGCCGCCCGGGGGCCGCGTCCGCCGGTGCGGAGGGAAGAACCGAGGTCATGGGGCCCCAGTCTGGGAATCCGCGCCGCCGGGCTCCACCGGCGGAACCGCACGGCGCGTTCGGAATATCCGAACGGACGGGCCGGGTTGCCACCGGCATGGAACTGCGCCAGCTGCGGACGTTCGAGGCCGTCCTCGCCCACCGGACCGTCACCGACGCGGCCAACGCGCTCGGTCTCGCGCCGTCGTCGGTGTCGGAGCAGATCCGCGCGCTGGAGGCGTCGCTGGGCGTCCCGCTGTTCCACCGCGGCCCGAAGGGCATGCGGCCGACCGAGGCGGGCGAGCGGATGCGCGGGTGGGCGCGGCGCCTGCTGCGGCAGGCGGAGGAGGCCCGCCGCGAGGTGGCCGGGGAGCGGCCGGTGCTGCGGCTCGGCGCGCTGGAGTCGATCGCCGCCACGCACGTCCCCCGCGTCCTGGCCAGGCTGGCCGAGCGGCGGCCCGGGCTGCGGGTCGAGGTCCGGTCGGACGCGGCCCGCGACCGGCTCCTCGACGCGGTCGCCTCCGGGGACCTGGAGGCGGCGCTGCTGCTGGACGCCGGGGAGGACGTGGGCGGGCTCGGTTTCCCGCCCCCGCCGGCGCCGCTGGACTTCGTCGACGTGGAGCCGGTGCCGCTCGCCCTCGTCGCCGCGCCGGACCACCGGCTCGCCGCGGCCCCCCGCCTGGCCGCCGGCGACCTGCACGGCGAGAAGCTGCTGGTCAACGTGCCGGCGTGCTCGTTCTGGATGGCCGGCGAGCGGCTTCTCGGCTCCGCGGTCGAGCGGGTCAGGGCGGGCAGCGTCACCGTGATGGCGTCCTGGGCCGAGCAGGGCCTCGGCATCGCGCTGCTCCCCGAGTTCGCCGTCCGCGACCGGCTGGCCGCCGGAACCCTCGCCCGGCTGGCGTTCGACGCCCCGGACCTGGGCCTCCGCCTCGTCTGGCGCGCCGACCGGGAAGCCCTTCCCGGCATGCGGGAGGTGCTCTACGCGGCCGGCGCCTGACCCTGTCCGCGCCGCCGACACGGAGCGTTTGCCCCTACCCACCCCGGGTAGCCGCCAGAGGACACCACTGCTCGGCGGGGGAGAACGCTATGGCAGGGCAAAACGGGAGCGAGACCGCGAAGGCCGAGCGGGTGCGGCAGCTCTTCTGGGGGGTCAACGACCGGCTCGGGTCAGCCGAGTTCCTGGACAAGAACATCCGCAAGGCGTTCCCCAAGCACTGGTCGTTCCTGCTCGGCGAGATCGCGCTCTACTCGTTCGTCGTCCTCCTGCTCAGCGGCGTCTACCTGACGCTGTTCTTCCACCCGAGCGGCACGGAGATCGTCTACGACGGCTCGTACGGCCCGCTCAAGGGCGTCAGGGTCAGCGAGGCGTACGCCTCCACCCTGCACGTGTCGTTCGACGTGCGGGGCGGGCTGCTGATGCGGCAGATCCACCACTGGGGGGCGAACGTCTTCGTCGCGGCGATCTGCGTCCACCTCCTGCGGGTCTTCTTCACCGGCGCCTTCCGCAAGCCGCGGGAGATCAACTGGGTGATCGGCACGACGCTGTTCACGCTGGCCGTCGCCGAGGGGTTCGCCGGGTACTCGCTGCCGGACGACCTGCTGTCGGGCACCGGCCTGCGGATCTTCCAGGGCATCCTGCTGTCGGTCCCGCTCGTCGGGACGTACGCGGCCCTGTGGGCCTTCGGCGGGCAGTTCCCCTCCGCCGAGGAGTTCATCCCGCGGCTGTTCACCGTGCACATCCTGCTCATCCCCGGGATCCTGCTGGCCCTCATCACCGCGCACCTGATGATCCTCTGGCACCAGACCCACACGATCTTCCCGGGCCGGGGGCGGCGGGAGCGGGCGGTGACCGGGGAGCCGACCTTCCCGCACTTCGCGACGCAGAGCACGGCCTACTTCCTCTTCACCTTCGGCGTCCTGGCCGGGCTGGCGGCCTTCTTCCAGATCAACCCGGTCTGGCTGTACGGCCCCTACGACCCGGACCAGGTGTCGTTCGGCTCCCAGCCCGACTGGTACGTCGGGTTCCTCGAAGGCTCGCTGCGCATCATGCCGCCCCTGTCCACGACCGTCGCCGGGCACACGATCTCCTGGAACGTGCTGGTCCCCGCCGTCCTCCTGCCCGGCGCGTTCTTCACGCTCATCGGCCTGTACCCGTTCGTGGAGCGCTGGGCCACGGGGGACGAGCGCCTGCACCACCTGCTGGACCGGCCGCGCAACGCCGCGACCAGGACCGCGATCGGGGCCGCCGTCATCGCCTGGTACGGCAACCTGCTGGCGGCCGGCGGCAACGACTACCTCTCCTCGACCTTCAAGATCCCGCTGTTCTGGACGACCTGGTTCTTCCGCGCCGGCTTCTTCGTCCTCCCGATCGCGGCCTTCGCCGTCACCCGCCGGGTCTGCCTGAGCCTGCAGCGCCGCGACCTGCGGACGCGCGAGGAGGGCGTGGAGAGCGGCCTGGTCTCGCTGACGCCGGACGGGGGGTTCCGGGAGCGGCACGAGCAGCCGTCCGAGGAGGCGGAGGCGCTGATGCGGGCCCGGCGGCCCGGCGACCTGGTCGCGCCCTACCCGCACCACGTGATCCCGCTGCCGACACCGGACCGGGCCCGCACGCAGGTCCGGACCCGCGTCAACCGCTTCTATCTCAACTACCAGGCGGAGTCGCACGGCGGCGGCCAGGGCGACCTGCGGAAGGGCGGCCCGGAGGACGGCCAGGGCGAGTGACCGGCGCCCGTCAGCCGGACCATCCCGGCGGCGGCAGCGCCGGCTCGGCCTCCTGCGGCGGCTCCTTCGGCGGGTAGTGCAGGTCGAACGCGGGGCGCGAGGAACGGATGCGCGGCATCGAGGTGAAGTTGTGGCGGGGAGGCGGGCACGAGGTCGCCCATTCCAGCGAGGCGCCGGCGCCCCACGGGTCGTCCGTCCCGACGCGTTCGGCGTGCCGCCAGGACCACAGCACGTTCCACAGGAACGCGAACGTCGAGGCGCCCAGGACGAACGAGCCGATCGACGACACGAAGTTCAGGGTCGCGAACTGGTCGGCGTAGTCGGCGTAGCGCCGCGGCATGCCTTCGGCGCCCAGCCAGTGCTGGACGAGGAAGGTGGTGTGGAAGCCGAAGAACAGCGACCAGAAGTGGACCTTCCCCCAGGTCTCGTTCAGCTTCCGGCCCGTCATCTTCGGCCACCAGAAGTAGAACCCGCCGAACATCGCGAACACCACGGTGCCGAACAGCACGTAGTGCAGATGGGCGACGACGAAGAAGGAGTCGGTGAGGTGGAAGTCCATGGGGGGCGAGGCGAGGATGACCCCCGTCAGGCCGCCGAACAGGAACGTCACCAGGAACCCGAGCGCGAACAGCATGGGCGTCTCGAAGGTCAGATGCCCCTTCCAGAGCGTCCCGACCCAGTTGAAGAACTTCAGGCCGGTCGGCACGGCGATCATGAATGAGGTGATGGAGAAGAACGGCAGCAGCACGCCGCCGGTGGCGAACATGTGGTGCGCCCAGACCGTCATCGACAGCCCGGTGATCGCGATGGTGGCGCCGACCATGCCGAGGTAGCCGAACAGCGGCTTGCGGCTGAACACCGGGAGGATCTCGGTGATGATCCCGAAGAACGGCAGCGCCGCGATGTAGACCTCGGGATGGCCGAAGAACCAGAACAGGTGCTGCCAGAGCAGCGCGCCGCCGTTGGAGGGGTCGTAGATGTGGGCGCCCAGCCTGCGGTCGGCCTCCAGCGCGAACAGCGCCGCGGTCAGCACGGGGAAGGCGATGAGGACCATCAGGCTGGTCAGCAGCACGTTCCAGGTGAAGATCGGGAGCCGGAACATCACCATGCCCGGGGCGCGCATCGCGATGATCGTGGAGATCATGTTCACCGAGGTCAGGATCGTCCCCAGGCCCGACAGGATCAGTCCCATGGCCCACATGTCGCCGCCCTGGTTCGGCGTGTACGTCTGGGTGGACAGGGGCGTGTAGGCGAACCAGCCGAAGCCGGGGGCCCCGCCCGGCATGATGAACGAGGCCAGCACCATGAGCGCGCCGAACAGGAACAGGTAGTAGGTGAGCGCGTTCATCCGCGGGAAGGCCACGTCCGGCGCGCCGATCTGCAGCGGGACGAGCACGTTGGCGAACCCGGCGAAGAGCGGGGTGGCGAACAGCAGCATCATGATCGTGCCGTGGATGGTGAACAGCTCGTTGTAGGTCTGGTTGCTCACCACCTGCTTGCCGGGCTCCAGCAGTTCGGCACGCATCAGCATGGCCATGAGCCCGGCGGCCAGGAACATCCCGAACGACGTTCCCAGATAGAGGTAGCCGACCATCTTGTGGTCGGTCGTCGCCAGCACGTGGCCGATTCTCGTTCCCTTGCGGTGCCGCGCGAGCGCGTCGGCGACGCTGGTGTCCTGCCGCCCCTGCACGGTCGTCATCCCGGCCCTCCCCTCCCCCCGTCCGGCCCCATCCGGCCACTTGCCGCGCACGCCGGTTTCAAACGCGGCGGGAGGGGACCGGAGCGGCCCTGAAATCCGGCATTTCTCCTTAAAGACCCACAAGCCGATGGCCTGGGGAATCGGGCGAGGGATGAAGGCGCGAAGTTCGGGAAAGCGCCGAAGAATGGCACGTTCGAAGGAGCCCCCCGTGCGAGACGAGAAGCTCACCCCCCGGGCCCGGGAGCCCGCCGAACCACCGCGCCCGCGGGACGCCGGCGGGCAGGCCGGTGTCGCGGCCGCGCGCGACGAGGCCGCGCGCGCGCTCGCCCGGCTGGACGCCGCCGCCTGGAGGATGGCGCGGGCGCAACGCGAGACCGGTGCCGCCGCCGGCGCGCCGCCGGCGGACGAGCGGCGGCTCGCGGAAGCCGCGCACGCCCTGGCGGAGGCCGCACGCGAACTCGCCCGGCTCGTCCGCGACCACGGTCCGCGTCCCAGCAGCGGCACCGGCACCGGCACCGGCACCCGGGAACGCACCCGGCGGCCGGGCAGCGGCGAGCCGCTCGTGACCCTCGACCTGGCCCACCGCTTCGGGCCCGGCTGGCGGCTGTACCAGTTCACGACCGCGGACCGTGACGCCCACCGCTGGCATCTGCGCCACGACGGGCACGCCGCCGGGACGGTGACGCACGTCCTGAACCTGCGCGGCCGCAGGACGGGCTGGGAGGCCTACGACGCCCGCGGATTCCGGCTGCGCCCCGAACCGGGGCCGGACGCGTACCCGCCCGCCATGCCCTCCCTCTGGGCGACCAGGACGGCGGCCGTGCGCGCCGTCGCGCGGGCCCACCGCTGCCCCTGACGGCCGGGCGCGGACGTTTCGCCCCGGCCGCCCGGGTAGGGCCGCCTGGGACGGAGCCCGTCCCACCGGAGGAGCACGATGAAGGCTGTCACCTGGCACGGCAAGCGCGACGTCCGCGTCGACGAGGTCCCCGATCCGAAGATCAAGGAGGCGAACGACGCGGTCATCCGGGTCACCTCGACCGGCATCTGCGGATCGGACCTGCACCTGTACGAGGTGCTCGGGCCGTTCATGAGCGAGGGCGACATCCTCGGCCACGAGCCGATGGGCGTCGTCGAGGAGACCGGGCCGGACGTCACCCACGTCCGACCCGGCGACCGCGTGGTCATCCCGTTCAACATCGCGTGCGGGCACTGCCACATGTGCGGCCTCGAGCTGTACGCCCAGTGCGAGACGACGCAGGTCCGCGAGCAGAACACCGGCGCGGCCCTGTTCGGCTACACGCGGCTGTACGGGCAGGTGCCCGGCGGGCAGGCCGAGTACCTGCGGGTACCACAGGCCCAGTTCGGGCCGATCAAGGTGCCCGAGGGGCCGCCGGACGAGCGGTTCGTCTACCTGTCGGACGTGCTCCCCACGTCCTGGCAGGCGGTGGCCTTCGCCGACATCCCCGAGGGCGGTTCGGTCACCGTGCTCGGGCTCGGCCCGATCGGGCAGATGTCGGCCCGCGTGGCCCGCCATCTCGGCCACCGGGTGATCGCGGTCGACCTCGTCCCGGAGCGGCTGGAGATGGCGCGCCGGCACGGGATCGAGGTGATCGACGCCTCCGACGCCGACGACGTGCCGGACGCGGTCCGGCAGCTCACCGGCGGGCGCGGCACCGACTCGGTGATCGACGCAGTCGGCATGGAGGCGCACGGCTCCCCCGGCGCCAAGATCGCCCAGGCCCTCACCGGGCTCATGCCGGGCAACTCCGCCGCGCCGCTGATGGCGCGCGTCGGGGTGGACCGGCTCGCGGCGCTCACCACGGCCATCGAGGTCGTGCGGCGGGGCGGGACGATCTCCCTCAGCGGCGTGTACGGCGGCATGACGGACCCGCTGCCGATGATGCAGATGTTCGACAAGGGCGTCACCCTGCGCATGGGCCAGGCCCACGTGAAGCGCTGGATCGACGACCTGATGCCGCTCATCGCCGACGACGCCGACCCGCTCGGCGTGATGGACCTCGCCACGCACCGCTGGCCGCTGGAGAGGGCGCCCGAGGCCTACGAGATGTTCCAGAAGAAGCGGGACGGCGCCGTCAAGATCCTGCTGCGGCCGGGCACGTGACGGCGCCCGCCGGGTGATCGCGGACCAGGGCCGCCCGCCCTAGGCTTTCCGGCACGTCCTCGGGCGTGCCGATGACCGAGGCTCTGGAGGTGGACCCGATGCACCCGTTCCGCGCCGCCATCGAGAAGGGCGACCTGGACGCCCTTCCGGCGCTGCTGGCCGAGGACGTGACGTTCCTCAGCCCGGTGGCGTTCGCGCCGTACGAGGGACGTGCCACGGCCACCGCGATCCTGCGCGCGGTGACCCGGGTCTTCGCCGACTTCCGCTACGTCCGCGAGATCGGCGGCGGCCGGGACCACGCGCTGGTCTTCAAGGCGCGGATCGGCGACCGCGAGGTGCACGGCTGCGACTTCCTGCACCACGACGACGCCGGGCTCATCGACGAGTTCTGCGTCATGGTCCGGCCGCTGTCGGGCGCGCAGGCGCTCGCGGACGCGATGGCGGTGCAGTACGAGAACGTCAGACGCGAGATGGGCCTCGCCTGACCCCGGGCCTCCCTTCAGACGCTCACCGGTGAGGGGAGGGAGCCGTCCTCGGCGCGGCGGCCCTCGTGCTCGAGGCGCGCCAGCCGGGCCGAGGTGAGGGCGGCGCGGAACAGCTGGAGGCCGCGCGCGGAGCTCGGGTCGACGCCGGACAGGGCCCGGATGCGGTCCAGCCGGTAGTGCAGCGTGCGGCGGTGGATCCACAGCTCCCGCGCGGCGCGCTCGCGGTCGAGGTTGCAGGCGAGCAGCACCTCCAGCGTCCGCCGCAGGTCGGTGCCGGCGTCGAGCGGGGACAGCACGGCGGCGAGCCGCCCGCGGATCGCGGGCTGCCCGAGGATCGCCAGCTCGACGAGCAGCTCGTCGGCCCCGTAGGGGCGGTCCTCGGCGTCCGGGATGGCCTTGGCGATCGTCAGGACGCGGGAGGCCTCCTCCAGCGCCGCCGGGATGCCGGCGACGCCGCGCCGGCAGGACCGGGCGGCGTGCACGGGCCCGCGCGAACGGGCGGCGAGGCCCGCGGTGAACTCGGCGGCCAGGTCCTCCGCGCGCAGCGGTTCGGCGGCCGGGAACAGCACGGTCAGCCCCTCCGGGCCGCCGGAGTACAGCACGCCCTCCCAGGACTCCAGGCGCTCGCTCTCCCGCTCCCAGTCCTGTTCCGCGAGCGCGGGGGCCTCGCACCGCAGGACGAGGTAGGCGGGCGCGAGGCGGACGCCGGCCGCGTCGGCGATCACTCCGGCGGGAGCGCCGTCGATCAGGGTCTCGGCGAGGAGCCGGCGCAGCGGCCGCGATCTCGTCCCCTCGCGGGGCGCCTCCGCGTACCCCTGGATGCAGGCCTCCCGCGCGCCGGCCGCGAGCCGGGCCGCGTGCGCGGTCAGCTCGGCCATCTCGGTGAAGCAGCCGGGCGGCGCGACCGTCCAGCACGACCGCGCCGCGGCGGCGAGGGCCAGGTCCCACGCCTCCGACAGCACCGGCAGCGGGATCGCCTGCCGGGCCGCGAGGACGCCGAGGTCGCGGAAGCGCCCGCGGTCGTCCTCGGGGAGGGGCGACCGGCGCAGCACGAGGCCGAGCAGCCGGGCGCAGGTCTCCCGGCGCCCACCGAACATCGGGCCCGCCGCCCGGCGGATCGGCTGGTAGGCGGGGTGGCCGTGCAGCGCCTCCCGGATCGCCGTGGCGACCCGCGGGCAGTGCGCGGCGAGGACTTCCGGGAGGCCGCCGGAAACGGTCATCGACGATCCTCCCCTAGGCCGCGGCCAGCGGCAGCCCGGGCAGGTGGCCGACGGTCCCCTCGACCGCCCGGTGCAGCTCCCGGACGCAGCCCGGATCGCCGCCGAGCATGTCGAGCAGGCCGTGGGCGCGCCCGGCCAGCGGCGCGACGGAGGCGGCGTAGGATTCGGCGACCTCCTCGTCGAGCATCCAGGCGGCCATCTCGGCGCGCGCGGACGCCGAGTGGCGGGCGGAGGCGTGCAGCGCGAGGGCCTCGCGGCGCCGCGCGGGCGGCAGCCCGGCCAGCAGGTGGACGAGCAGGTGCGTGGCGGTGCCGGCGGCGAGGCCCTCGTGCCGCCCGGAGACGAGGTCGCGCCGGTCGTCGGCGAGCCGGCACAGCACGCCGAACGCGCGGCCGTACGCCCGCCAGCCCGCGACCCGGTGGTCGTCCGCTCCGGCGAGGCGCGCCGCCGAGGCCGCGGCCATCGCGTAGGGCGCGCCGGTCCTGCCCTCGTAGCCGCGCAGCACCGACTCGCAGGTGGCGTTCGGCGCCCGCTCGGCGAGGACGCGGAGCCGCCCGTCGACGGCGTCCACCCAGGCGCGCGAGAGCTCGTCCGCGAGCGCGGCGCGCACGGCGGCGCCGACGGGCATGCCGACGATGAGCCGGCCGGGCAGCTGGCCGCCGACGGCCAGCGCGGTGAGCACCCTCCCGCCGGCGGCGGCGCCCGCGGGGGCCGGCGCGCCGGCGGAGGTGAGGTCGTCGAGGTGGCGCGCCGACGCCCACCAGAGCAGGTGCAGCACGGCGACGGGCATGGCGGGGCCCGGCGCGCCGGTCTCCGCCCCGTGCACCAGCAGCGGCAGCGTGATCACTTCTCTCACGCCCGGACGCGGGCCCTCGGCCCGGACGAGCCCGAAGAACTCCACGAGGAACTCCGACATGGCGCCCCCGACCATCTCGCGGCCCCCGTCGACGCCCATCGCGAGGCCCTCGGCGAGCAGCTCGCACAGCCGCGCCATCTCCACCTCGACCTCGGCGATCGCCCGTTCCTGGGCGGCCCTGCCGAACGCTCCCTCGTCCACGTGCCAACTCCTCTGCTGCGGGGTGTCGCGAGCCGTGCCGGCGCCGCCGTCCGGCTCGATCCGGGCGCCGTCGGGAACGCCGGCTCACGAAATCGAGCGATGACGGACCCGGCCATGCGCGTTTCCTTTTCCCGGCCCGACGCTCGCCGACCCGCTCAGGAAACGGCGCCGGACGCTCTTCCAGGGAAGGGCGGAAAAGCCGACCGGACGGCCGTCATCTTGCTACAGAAAAGCGGATCCATGAACTGCACCCCTGGGCAGTCCGGGGCGCGCCGGGCTGCCCGGTCCGGCAACCGGCACGACGCGGACACGCTCCGCGACAGGCGCCGCCGGCCCGGAAACCGCATGTCAGCGTCCGCTTGCGAGAGGGCGGCCGGCCGCGGGCGGCGTCGATCGCGCACGTCACCCGCCTTCCGGGAGACCGAGCGCCGCGCGTTTCCACCTGATCAACGCCGCGCATTATCCGGCGGATCGCACAAGGTATATTTTCAAATTATTCTTCAATTGCCCGGATCGACCGTGCTCTGTGACGTTGCCCACAGATTATTGGCAGAATGCGGCCAGTGCGGCGGGGCCCGGCGCGGCGGCTCGCATGAGCGTCCACCGCGCCGGGCCCCGTCCCCCGATCCGTCCCGCCCGCGGGCGGGAGGCCGTCCCCGGCCGCGGGTCAGGCCGGCACGTGCGCCTTCTTGCGCGTCCAGTGCCGGTGCGCCGCGACCGCCTCGACCAGCTTGGCGGGGAAGCCGCCGCCCGCCCCGCGCCCGGTGACGACGCCGGCGTCGCTGACGGCGGCCCCGTCGGAGAACCGCACGCCGTCGATGCCGGCCCGCTCCAGCAGGCCGATGCCCTCGTCGAGCGCGCCGATCGCCTTGCAGTGGACGAAGGACTCGGCGACGAAGTGCACGGCGTCGCCGTCCCCCGCCAGCGTCCGCACGCTCTGCTCGCCGCCCGGCACGAGCACCGCGTCGTAGAGGACGGACGCGACCGTCGGCATGGCGCGGGTCACCTCGATCTGCCCGCCGTTCGCCGCCTGGACGAAGCCGTCCTTCGCGGCGAGGACCTCGACCACCGCCCCGGCCTCGGTGAGCGCGTCGCCGACCGCCGCGACGGCCGCCGAGTCGGCCCCGTCCGCCACCAGCACCGCGATCTTGCGGCCCTGGACGGAGTCCGCGCGCGCGTTCGCCTGGCTCAGCGCGGGCGAGGTGCGGCCGTGGTTCGCCGTCGCCGGCTCCCCGGGCGGCTCCACCCCGACGCCCTCGGCGACCTGGACGGCGAGGGCGTGGTCGACGTGGTTGAGGTGCTCGATGACGCCCTCCCGGATGTGCCGGTGGTCGCACTTGCCGAGCTCGAACCGGAACGCGCCGACGATGTGCTCCTTCTCCCAGTCGGACATGCTGTTCCAGAACAGCGTCGCCTGGGAGTAGTGGTCGGCGAAGCTCTCGCTGCGCTTGCGGATCTTGTTGCCGTCCACCCGCTCCTGGTAGTGGGTGAAGGAGCCCTCGCCGCCCACCGCCGGGCAGCCCCCCGAGAGCGAGTTCTTGTGGTAGCTCGCCCGCCCCTGGTGGATGTCCGTCTGGTGGTAGCCGTCGCGGTGGTGGTTGCGGACGGGCGCGACGGGACGGTTCACGGGGAGCTGCGGGAAGTTCGGCCCGCCGAGCCGGATCAGTTGCGTGTCCAGGTAGGAGAACAGCCGCGCCTGCAGCAGCGGGTCGTTGGTGAAGTCGATGCCGGGCACGACGTTGCCGAGATGGAAGGCGACCTGCTCGGTCTCGGCGAAGAAGTTGTCGGGGTTGCGGTCGAGCACCAGCGTGCCGACCGGCCGCACCGGCACCCGCTCCTCCGGAATGATCTTGGTCGGGTCGAGCAGGTCGAAGTCGAACGAGTGCTCGTCCTCCTCCGGGACGAGCTGGACCCCGAACTCGTACTCGGGGAAGGCGCCGGCCTCGATCCGCTCCCAGAGGTCGGCCCGGTTGAAGTCGGGGTTCTTCCCCGCGATCTTCTGGGTCTCGTCCCAGGCGAGCGAGTGGATCCCGAGCCTGGGCTTCCAGTGGAACTTCACGAACGTCGCGCGCCCCTCGGCGTTCACGAGCCGGAAAGTGTGGACGCCGAAGCCCTCCATCATCGCGTAACTGCGCGGCAGCGCCCGGTCCGACATGAGCCACATCATCATGTGCATGGTCTCGGGCTGGAGTTGCACGAAGTCCCAGAGGGTGTCGTGCGCGGAGGACGCCTGCGGGATCTCGCTCGCCGGCTCGGGCTTCACCGCGTGCACGAAGTCGGGGAACTTGATGCCGTCCTGGATGAAGAAGACCGGCATGTTGTTGCCGACGAGGTCGAAATTGCCCTGCCGCGTGTAGAACTTCGTGGCGAACCCGCGGACGTCCCGGACCGTGTCGGCGGAGCCGCGGGACCCGGCGACGGTGGAGAACCGCACGAACACCGGCGTCGTCAGCGAGGTGTCCGTCAGGAATTCGGCCGTCGTGTACTCGGCGAGGGACTCGTGCAGCGTGAAATGGCCGTAGGCTCCCGAACCGCGCGCGTGCACGACCCGCTCGGGAATCCGCTCGTGGTCGAAATGGGTGATCTTCTCGCGCAGATGGAAATCCTCCAGCAGCGAGGGTCCGCGCTCCCCCGCGGAGAGCGAGTTGTCGGTGTCGTCGACCCGGATGCCCTGGTCGGTGGTGAGCCTCGCCCCTTCCGGGCTCACCCGCCGAGGGTCCAGTTGCTCCTGCTTCCGGTCGTTGCGGCCGGTGGGGTCGCCCATGCTCTGGCTCCTCGGGTGATGAGTCGGTGGCGGTGGCTGCGCCCGTGATGGGGCGGCTACCCCGGTAACTCCGCGCCATGCGTTGTTTGACCGGAACTTGGGCCTCCCTCCGTCCCACCCCGGTCCAGGCGCTCGTGCTCGCTCTGACCCGGGGAGGACGGGAACGGCGACCGTGCGAACCGGCGCCGCGGCGGCCGGCGCGCACCCTTCTTCCGTGCTCCCCGCGCGTCCCGCCACCATGTCCGCCCCCGGAATCCGCTACGGTCAAGGTCGCCGCGTCGGCAAGGGGAAGGAAGACACAGAACACATGGCCGAGAAGGTCATTCGGGTGGACGACATCGACGGCTCCGAAGGAGCCGATGTCGCAAAGCGGGACTTCGAAGTCCTCGACCGGACGTTCACGATCGACTTGAACGATGACAACTACAAGCGGCTGAACGAGATGCTGGACGCCCTCGCGCCCTTCATCGAGAACGCCGCCGAGGTGAAGCCGGCAGGGAAGGGCCGCAAGTCGCGCACCGCGAAGATCAAGGGCTACACGAACGGCGATGTCCGCGCGTGGGCATTGCGTGAGGACATCGAAGTCTCCGAACGTGGCAAGATATCGGATGAGGTCTATGCTGCATTCATCGAGGCACATCCGGACGCCAAGCCGGACGCATAGCTAGAGGGAGTCCCCGCATGGCACAGAAGGTCGAAGTCCTTCTCGTGGACGACATCGACGGCGGAGAGGCTGACGAGACCGTCAGCTTTTCCCTCGACGGCACGTCTTATGAGATCGACCTGAGCAAGAAGAACGCCGCCAAGCTCCGCAGCGGCCTGGAGCCGTTCGTGGCCGGCGCCCGCAAGGCGCGCAAGGCCGCGGGCCGGGGCGGCCGCGGGACGCGCACCGCGGGCAGCCGCGAGCGCTCCGCCGAGATTCGCGAGTGGGCGAAGAACCGCGGCATCAAGGTCAATGAGCGGGGCCGTATCCCCGCCAATGTGATCGAGCAGTACGAAGCCGCGCACTAGCGGCCGCCGCGCGGCCGGGGGTGTTCCGGCGCGCGGCGAGGGGCCGGGGCGGATTTATCCACGCCCCGGCCCTCTTGCGTGTGCATCGGGCAAATCCTCCCCCCATTGCGGGAGAGAATGCCAGTAATGGTGCGAGACAACACAATAAGCTGGCGCCGGGGCGACGGCGGAGGGGGCGGCCCGTTGACACGCGTGACGCGGCGGGACAAGGTCCGGTACTGGTTCGACCGGACGATGGCGAAGGGGACGCCCGCCCTCATCGGCTGGCTCGGGCTCGCGTCCGGGGCGCTGGTGCTGGTGGTGGCGACCGCGGCCGTCATGCTCGCGCCCGGCGACAGCGAGTCCAACGGCCACTGGCCCGGCATGGTCTGGCGCAGCCTGCTGCGCACGCTCGACCCCGGGACGATGGGGGACGACACCGGCACCGCGCCGTACCTCGGCCTGATGCTGGTCTCGACCATCGGCGGGATCTTCATCGTCAGCTCGCTCATCGGCGTGCTCACCACCGGCCTGGAAGCGAAGATCACCGAGTTGCGCAAGGGCCGGTCGCGGATCGTCGAGCACGACCACACGGTGCTGCTCGGCTGGTCCGAGCAAGTCTTCACCGTGGTGGCGGAGCTGGTGGAGGCCAACCAGAGCCGGCGCAGGTCGTGCGTCGCGATCCTCGCCGACCGGGACAAGGTCGAGATGGAGGACGCCATCCGCGCGCGCGTCGGCGACCTCGGCCGCACCAGGATCGTGTGCCGCACCGGCGACCCGCTGAAGGTCGCGGACGTGGAGCTGGTCAGCCCCGGGACCGCGCGGTCCATCATGGTGGTCACGCCGGAGGTCGACGAGGCCGACGCCCGCATCATCAAGGTGCTGCTGTCGCTCGGCGCCCGCACCTGGGGGCGGCACCGCCCGCACGTGGTCGCCGCCGTGCACGACTCGGCCAACCTGCCCGCCGCCCGGCTCGCGGGCGGCCCCGCCGCGCACGTCATCGACGCCGACGACGTGGCGATCCGGCTGATCGTCCAGTCGCACCGCCAGTCGGGGCTGTCGCAGGTCTGCACCGAGCTGCTGGACTTCGTCGGCCACGAGTTCTACATGCGCACCGAACCGGCCCTCGCGGGCATGACGTTCGGGGAGTCGCTGTCGGCCTACGACCTCGGCGTCCCGTCCGGACTGCGGCGGGCGGACGGGGCCGTCCTGCTGAACCCGCCGATGGACACCGTGATCCGCGCCGACGACGAGATCATCCTCCTGGCGGAGGACGACCTGCTGATCCGGCTCGCCACCGGGCCCGCGCCGCCCGTCCGGGAGGCGGCGATCACGACGGCGACCGCGCGGCCCCCGGTGCCCGAGCGCACGCTGATGCTCGGCTGGAACCACCGCGCACCGAAGATCATCGAGCTGCTGGACGAGTTCCTCGCCCCGGACTCGGCGCTGGTCGTCGCCGCGCCGCGCGAGGACCCCACCGGGGCGCTGCCCCCGGCGGCCCACCTCAAGATCGACTTCGTCCGGGCGGAGCCGACCGAGCGGCCGGCGCTGGAGTCCCTCGACCTCGGCTCGTTCCAGCGCGTCATCGTGCTGTCGGACGCCGGGCGCGACCGGGAGCACGCCGACGCCCGCACCCTCGTCACGCTGCTGCACCTGCGCGACATCGAGGACGGGCTCGGCGACCCCTTCGCCATCGTCAGCGAGATCAACGACGACGCCAACCGGGAGATCGCGCAGGTCACCAAGGCCGACGACTTCGTCGTCAGCGAGAAGCTGATCAGCCTGATGCTGACCCAGCTGAGCGAGAACCGGCACCTGTACGAGGTGTTCGCCGACCTGCTCGACCCGGCCGGCTCGGAGATCTACCTCAAGCCCGCCTGCGACTACCTGGCGCCGGGCGCCGAGGCCGACTTCGCGACGCTCATCGAGTCGGCCCGGCGGCGCGGCGAGGTCGCGCTCGGCTACCGCCTGACGGAGCGGTTCCACGAGCCGCCCGGCTACGGGGTGGTGCTGAACCCGGACAAGTGGGCGCCGCTCACGCTCTCGGCCGACGACCGCGTCATCGTGCTCGCCGAGAACTGAGCGGGACCCGGGGTCAGCGGAGCGGCGGGCCCAGTTCGTGCCCGGCCCGCACGGCGCCCGCGACGCGCTCGCGCAGCGCCAGCTCGGCCTGGCGGGCGTCCTCGGCCATCCCGCGGATCTCCTCGCCCGCCAGGGCGTCCCCGACGGTGCTCGCCAGCAGGTCCCGGTAGCGGGCGTTCTGCTCGGGCAGCCCCTGCAGGACGCCCGCCTCGTGGTAGGCGTCGTCGGCCTCCCCCGCCCGGCGCGCGTAGGCCTCCAGCGCCTCGATCCGCCCGGTGACCGAGCGGATCGACAGCTCCAGCGCGCGGTCCTGCGGTTCCAGCAGGGCCCGGACGCGCGCCGAGAGGCGTTCCGGCCGCTGGGCGCGGCGCTCCCGGCGCAGCCGCGTGTGCTCGGCGAGGGCGCCCGCGATCGCCCACTCCTGGCGCGGCAGGACGACCGCGTTGTTGATGTCGTCGAGCAGCCCGGCGCCGTGCGCCCGCGACCCGAGCACGGCGTCCACGGCGCGCTGGGCGCGGACGAGGAGCCCCGAGGCGGGCTCGTCGAAGTCGGCCGGCAGGAGGTAGCGGCCGTGGTGCTCCCGCGCGGCGCGGGCGGCGGCGGGCTCCCGGACGTACCGCAGCGCCCCGGCGACCCAGGCGGCGAAGCTCGCGGCCGCGAGGACGACTGCGGCCTCCACCTGGCCGAGCAGCAGCAGGAGGACCTGCACGGCCGGGACGACCATCATCGCGACCACGGGCAGCCTCCCCCAGCGCACCGCGCCGCCCACCAGCTCGTCGTCGTCCAGCGAGGCGACGAAGCAGACGCGCAGCCATCCGCCCGGCAGCACGCCGTAGAACAGCGCGAACGCCGGGATCCACACCAGCCGCGCCGCGACCGTGCCGGTGCGCAGCCGCGGGGGCGCCGGAGCGGGCAGGCAGGCCGGGACGAGCCGCTCGGGCGCGGCGGCCAGCAGGGCGCGCTCCTCGCCGCCGATGCCGGGATCGAACACCGGGCGGGGACGGTATCGCTCGGTCATCGCCACTCCCCTCCGCGTCGGGAACCCTGTGCCGGACGGTTCCGAGCCTTCCACGCGGGGCCCGGCCGTCTCCGGGTTGTCACGAGATCCGGACATTCCTGCGGTCCCTGGGCATCCCTCCTCCGGTACCGGCTAGTCCTGCAGCTCCGCCCAGACCTCCCGGTCGCGCTCGGCCGTCCAGATGCGGGGGCGTTCGATGCCGTCCAGCTCGTCCCAGAGGCGGGAGACGTCGAAGGGCAGGCAGTGCTCGAAGATCGGCCAGCCGCCGTAGGCGGGGGCGAGCGCCGCGTGGACGGCGGCGAACGCGTCCCTGAGCGCGCCGCCCTCCCGCCGGACCCGTTCGACCTCGCCGATCATCGTGGTGAGGAAGTCGCGGGTCTGCCGGACGGCCGCCTGCACGGCGTCGCGGCCGTGCGCGACCGCCCCGCGCCCGCCGACGAGGGTCTCGGCCCCGAAGGAGTGGACGTGGTCGAGCGTGCCGGACGCCCATTCGCGATGGAACGCGTCGCCGGTGTAGAGCGCGGCCTGGGTCTCCACGAGGTCGCCGGCGAACAGGATCCGGTGCCGGGGCAGCCACGCCACGATGTCGCCCTCGGTGTGGCCGCGCCCGCAGTAGGCCAGGTCGAGGTCGCCGCGGTCGCCGCCGAGGTCGATGGTGAGGGTGCCGGTGAACGTCACGGTCGGCCAGGTGAGCCCCGGGATGCCGTCCGGGTCCTTGAACAGCCGGGGCATCCGGCCGTACTCCGACTCCCAGTCCTGCTTGCCGCGCTCGGCGATCAGCGCGCGCGTCAGGTCGTGCGCGACGACCACCGGGGCGCCGAACGCGCTCGCGCCCAGCGTGCGGACGGCGTGGTAGTGCGACAGGACCAGGTAGCGGATGGGCTTGTCGGTGTGCTCGCGCAGCACGGCGAGCCAGTCGCGCGCCGCGGCGGGCGTGGCGAGGGCCTCGAAGCAGACGAGGAAGTCCTCGCCCTCCACCGCCCCCACGTTCGGGTCGCCCTCGGCCGTGAGCGCGTACACCCCGTCGGCGAGGACCTCCAGCGTCTGCGTCCTGTCGCTCAGGTCCGCGGACGACGCGAACGGTTTCGGCATGGGCGCCCCCTCGCGGTCGTGGCCCCGGCCTCTTCGCCTGCACTGCGGTTCGCCTGCACAGTGATTCATTCCACGCAGAGCGGTCGATAACCGTCCCGCCCTCCGGGGAGGGACGGCCCGGGCGGGGGTAGGAGGGGTCTCGAAGGTGCCGCGCGTGAGGAGGAGGCCCGGGTGAACGCCGCGCTCGGACTGCTGGCCGTCCTCGTGCTGACCGCCGCGACCGGCTACTTCGTGGCGCAGGAGTTCGCGTTCGTCACCGCGGACCGCCCGGCGCTCGACCAGCGGGCGGCGGAGGGCGACCGGGCCGCGGGGCGCGCGGTGCGGGTGATGGGCCGGCTCTCGTTCATGCTGTCGGGCGCGCAGCTCGGCATCACGGTCACCGCGCTGGTCGTGGGCTTCATCGCCAAGCCCGCCCTCGCCGACCTGATCGCGCCGGCGCTGCGCGCGGGCGGGGTCCCGGACGCGGCGTCCGGCGGAGTGGCGGTCGCGCTCGGGTTCGTCCTGGCCACGGTGATCCAGATGCTGCTGGGCGAGCTCTTCCCCAAGAACCTGGCGCTGGCGCGGGCGGAGTCGCTGGCCCGCGCGCTGGCCGGGTCCACCCTGTTCTACCTGGCCGCGGCCGGCCCGCTGATCAGGCTGTTCGATGTGTCCGCGAACCGGCTCGTCCGCGCGGTGGGCATCGAGCCGGTGGAGGAGCTGCGGCACGGCGCGACGCTGGAGGAGCTCGGGCACATGATCGGCGAGTCCGGGGAGCAGTTCCAGGCGGGCCACGCCGACCTGCTGGAGCGGGCCCTGGTGTTCTCCGAGCGGGACGCCGAGGAGGTCATGGTGCCCCGCGTCGACGTGGTGACCGTGCCCGCCGCGGCGCGGGCCGCCGACCTGGGGGACGTGATCGCGGCGAGCGGGCACACCCGCTACCCCGTCCTCGGCGAGGGCGTCGACGACGTGGTCGGGGTCGTCGGGCTGGAGGAGCTGGTCGCTCTCGGCCCGGACGAGGCCGCGCGCACCGAGGTCCGCGCGCTCGCCCGGCCGGCGCTGCTGCTGCCGTCGTCGCTGCCGCTGCCGGAGGTGGTGCTGCGGCTGCAGGGCGCCGGCGAGCCCCTCGCCTGCGTGGTGGACGAGTACGGCGGCTTCGCCGGCATCCTCACCTGGGAGGACGTCGCCGAGGAGCTGGTCGGGGAGATCGCCGACGAGAACGAGCCGGGCGAGGACCTCGCGATCCGCAGCGGCGAGTGGTGGACGACCGACGCGGGGCTGCGGATGGACGAGGTCGCCCACGAGACCGGCATCGCGCTGCCGGAGGGCGACTACGAGACCGTCGCGGGGCTGCTGATGAAGCGGCTCGGCCGGGTCGCGCGGCCGGGCGACGTCGTCCGGGTGCCGCTGGCCCCGACCCGGCTGGACGAGCCGGCCCGCACCGCCGTGGTGGAGGTCCTGACCGTCCACCGGCACGTGCCGGAGCTGATCCGCATCCGCACCGTGGAGGAGGACGGGTGAACCTCGGGCTGGGCGCCCCGGTCACGCTGGCGCTGCTGGCGGGCAACGGCTTCTTCGTCGCCACCGAGTTCGCGCTGGTGGCGGCGCGGCGGCCGCGGCTGGAGCGGGCCGCCGCCCGCGGCGGGCGGGGGGCGGGCGCGGCCGTCGCGGGGATCGACGAGCTGTCGGTGACCCTCGCGGGCGCGCAGCTCGGCATCACGATGTGCTCGCTCGGCCTCGGCCTGGTGTCCGAGCCGGTGTTCGCCGGGACCCTCACGCCGCTGTTCCACTCCGCCGGGCTGCCGGAGGGCGCGGCGCACGCCGTCGCGTTCGTCCTGGCTCTGGCGCTCGTGACGTTCCTGCACATGGTCGTCGGGGAGATGGCGCCGAAGTCGTGGGCGATCGCCGACCCCGAGCGCTCGGCGAGCGTGCTCGGCCTGCCCTTCCGCGCGTTCGCCACCATGGTGCGCCCGGTGCTGGCGGCGTTGAACGGCGCGACGAACCTGCTCCTGCGGCTGGTGGGCGTCCGCCCCGCCGACTCGCGGGAGGTGTCGCGCACCCCCGAGCAGCTGCGCAGCATCGCCCAGGAGTCGCGGAGGCTCGGGCTGATCGGCCAGAGCGAGCTGACGCTGCTCACCGCCGCCCTGGACGCGCCCCGCGCCCCGCTGGCCGACCTCGTGGTGCCGGTCTCGGACATCGTGTCGGTCCCCGCGTCCGCGACGCCGCAGGAGGTCATCGACGCGTCGGCCCGCACGGGCCACATCCGGCTCATGCTGCGGGGCGCCGGGCGACCGGGGCAGGCCCGCATGGTGCACGTCCGGGACGCCTTCGTGGCCCGCGCGCGGGGCCGCGCCACCCCCGCCGGGGACCTGGCGCACCCCGTTCCGGCGATGCCGGTCGGCACGCCCGTGGGCGAGGCGGTCACGATCCTCAAGGCGGGGCACAGCCACCTCGGTCTCGCCGTCGGGCCGGACGGCCGCGTCGCCGGCCTGGTCAGCCTGGACGACCTGCTCACCACGCTGATGGCCGTGCGCTGACCGTCGAAAGCGTCAACATTGGTTGACACGCCTCGGATGTCAACCTACATTGACAGCCATGAGCGACGGAGTGACGCTCGCCCAGGAGGCGAGCAGCCGGGACCCCGCGGTGGGACTGCGGGCCGTGCGCGCGCTGCGCGAGCTGGCCGAGCGGCTGGAGGCGCTGCAGGTCGCCAGCGCCCGCGACCAGGGCTGGTCCTGGCAGGAGATCGCGGTCTGCCTCGGCGTGAGCCGGCAGGCCGTCCACAAGAAGCACGGCACCGGCCGCCGCCTACTCAAGAAGGAGCAGTAGACGATGTTCGAGCGTTTCACCGCGGACGCGCGGCAGACGGTCATCGGGGCCCAGGCCGAGGCGCGGGCGCTGCGCGACGGCCGCATCGGCACCGAGCACGTCCTGCTCACCCTGGCGGGAGCCGAGAGCGCCACCGGACGCGTCCTGCGCGAGCACGGGCTCGGCCCGGACGACCTGCGGGCCCGGATCGTTCGGCTCAACCGCGCGGGCGGCGACGTCCTCGACCCCGACGCCCTGCGCAGCATCGGGATCGACCTGGACGCCGTCCGCGAGGCCACCGAGCAGAGCTTCGGCGAGGGCGCCCTCGACGCGCCGGCCGGGAGGAGCGGCCGGTTCCGCCGGGGTCACATCCCCCTCACGCCGCACGCCAAGAAGGCGCTGGAGCTGAGCCTGCGGCACGCCCTCCGGCTCGGCCAGAAGGAGATCCGCAGCGGCCACCTGCTTCTCGGCGTCCTGCACGACGGCGACTTCTCGTCGGTGCGGCTGGCCACCGAGGCGGGGGCGGACGTCGAGGAGCTGCGCGCCGAGATGAGCCGCCTGCTGGCGGCCAAGGCGGCCTGACCGCCCGGTCAGCCGAAGGCGCCGGTGAGGGCGCCGACGCAGGCGGCGCCGCGGGCGGGATCGTAGGGGAAGCGCCGTTTGCACTCGCCCGAGACCCACGACGGGGCGTGGCGGGCCCGCGGCGGCTTTCGCGCCGCGGGCCTGTGGTGCCGCCGCACGGGGCGGTGGTGCCGGCGCGGCGAGGCGGCGGCGTGCTCGCGGCGGTGGGCCCGCTTCTTCTTCCCGGCGTGGTGGCGGGACGGGTACGCGCGGGGCTCCGCAACGTCCCGTCCCGGTGGCGGGGTCGACGCGGGAACGGGCTTGGCCGACGGCGCCGGCGTGGTGACGCCGTCCGCCGGACGGGCCGGCGCGACCCGTGTCGACCCGTACGCGATGACGAGGAACAGCCCCGCGGCGAGGGCGAGCGCCGCGACGACCGCCGACAGGCGGCTCGGACGGCGGACGGGCGGCCGGGGCTCGCCGCGGGTGAACCCGGCGGGCGGAAGGCTGGAAGAAAGGCGCACCCCATGATGGTCACGCTGCGCACCCGTCCGGACACGGAGACGCGCCGCAACCGTTGCCAGCTCGATACCTTGGCTAGGGGCGCCGCCGCGCGCGCAGGGCGATTTTCTCGGCCAACGCGGAGAAGTCCGACAGCGACCACCGCAACCCGCGCCGGAGGACTTCCCGGTCACGCCGGACTTCGCGGCCGGGGCCCCTCTAGCCCCCGGCCGGGGTGACAGTGAAACGGCGAAGGTCGAGCGCCGGGTTCTTCGCTCGGACGGCCTTGACGCGCTCAGGCGAGACGTCCCCGGACACGACCCCGGTCCCCTCCCCCAGCGCGGCCACGACGACGCCCATCGGGTCGACGACCATGCTGTTGCCCGCGCCGGTCGGGGCGCACTGGTCGGCGGCCGCCACGTAGATCGTGTTCTCGATCGCCCGGGCCCGCACCAGCGTCCGCCAGTGGTCCTCCTTGAGCGGCCCCGGAACCCATTCGGCGGGCAGCGCCAGGACGTCGGCGCCCGCGTCCACGATCCGCCGCGTCACCTCCGGGAACCGCACGTCGTAGCAGGTCTGCATCCCGAACGTGACGCCGTCGACGGCGAAGGTCCGCGGCTCGCCGATCTCGCCGGGCCGCACCAGCGCCGACTCCTCGTACCCGAACGCGTCGTACAGGTGGATCTTGCGGTACTCGGCGACGACGCCCGCGCCGGGGGCGACGGCGACGAGCGTGTTGGAGATGCGGTCCGGGTCGTCCAGCCGCTCGTTCACTCCCGCGACGACGTGGACGCCGTGGCGCCGTGCCAGCTCGCCGAGCCCGGCCACGAACGGGCCGTCCAGCGGCTCGGCCGAGTCGACGAAACGCCGGTCCATCTTCGGCGCGGTGAACATGGAGAACTCGGGAAGCACCACGACCCGCGCGCCCTGCCCGGCCGCCTCGGCGGCCAGCCCGCCGATCGCCGCCAGGTTCTCGTCCTTGTCGGTTCCGGGCGCGAACTGCGCCACCGCGACCCGCACCATACGTCCTCCTACATCCTGTCGACGCCGGTCACCCGGACGACGGCCTCGCCCTCCTGGTCGGAGCCCGCGAGGTCGACCTCGGCGCTGATGCCCCAGTCGTGGTGCCCCTCCGGGTCGTCGAAGACCTGCCGGACGCGCCACAGCGCGTCCTCCGGGACCTCCTCGATCTGCAGCAGCTTCGGCCCCCGCGCGTCGGGCCCGGTGAGCAGCTCGTCGTGCTCCTCGAAGTAGCGGTCCATGGCCTGCGCCCACGCGTCGGCGCCGAAGTCGGGGTCCAGCGCGCCGAGGTCGCCGTAGCGTTCCAGCGCCGCCAGCTCCACCCGGCGGAACATCGCGTTGCGCACCAGCACCCGGAACGCCCGCGCGTTCGCGGTGACCCTGGTGACGCGCTCCTCGATCGGCTCGTCCAGGTCCTCGGCGGCGGGGTTGGCGAGCTGCTCCCACTCGTCCAGCAGGCTGGAGTCGACCTGCCGGACCAGCTCGCCCAGCCACTCGATCAGGTCGATCAGGTCGTCGGTCTTGATCGACTCCGGGACGGTCTGCTGCAGCGCCTTGTAGGCCCCCGACAGGTACCGCAGGACGAGCCCCTCGCCCCGCGCCAGCTCGTAGTGGCCGATGTACTCGGTGAACGTCATCGCCCGCTCGTACATGTCGCGCACGACCGACTTCGGGCGCAGCGGGTGGTCGCCGACCCAGGGGTGCCCGGCCCGGTACACCTCGTAGGCGGCGCCGAGCACGTCCTCCAGCGGCTTCGGGTGGTCGACGTCCTGGAGCAGCTCCATCCGCTCCTCGTACTCGATGCCCTCGGCCTTCATCTCCTGGACGGCCTCGCCCCGCGCCTTGTTGACCTGCGCGGCCAGGATCTGCCGCGGGTCCTCCAGCGTCGCCTCGATCACCGACAGCACATCCAGCGCGTACGACGGCGACGCCGGGTCGAGGATCTCGAAGGTCGCGAGCGCGAACGTCGACAGCGCCTGGTTGAGCGCGAAGTCCTCCTGGAGGTCGACGGTGATGCGCGCGTACCGGCCGGCGTCGTCCGGCTCCGGCAGCACCTCGACGACGCCGCCCGCGAGCAGCGACCGGTAGATCGCGATGGCGCGGGAGATGTGCCTGCGCCGCGCCGCGGGCTCCTCGTGGTTGTCGGTCAGCAGCCGCTTCATGGCCTGGAACGCGTTGCCCGGCCGCGCGATCACCGACAGCAGCATCGCGTGGCTGACCTGGAACCGGGACCGGAGCATCTCCGGCGCGGCCTCCTGCAGCTTCTTGAAGACGTCCTCGTCCCAGCCGACGAACCCCTCCGGCGGCTTCTTGCGCTGGACCTTCCGCCGCTTCTTCGGGTCGTCGCCGGCCTTGGCCAGCGCCTTCTCGTTCTCCACCACGTGCTCGGGCGCCTGCGCGACGACGAACCCGACCGTGTCGAACCCGGCCCGTCCCGCCCGTCCGGCGATCTGGTGGAACTCCCGCGCCCTGAGCCGCCGCACCCGGTGCCCGTCGTACTTGCTGAGCGCGGTGAACACGACGGTCCTGATGGGGACGTTCACCCCCACCCCCAGGGTGTCGGTCCCGCAGATGACCTTCAGCAGGCCCGCCTGCGCGAGGCGCTCCACCAGCCGCCGGTACTTGGGGAGCATCCCGGCGTGGTGGACCCCGATGCCGTGCCGGACGAACCGCGACAGGTTGCGCCCGAACTTCGTGGTGAACCGGAAGTTGCCGATCAGCTCGGCGATCCGCGCCTTCTCCTCCTTGGTGCACACGTTGATGCTCATCAGCGCCTGCGCCCGCTCGATCGCCGCCGCCTGCGTGAAGTGCACCAGGTAGATCGGCGCCTTCTGCTCGGCCAGCAGCTCCTCGATCGTCTCGTGCAGCGGCGTCACCCGGTAGTCGTAGATGAGGGGCACGGGCCGCTCCGCCGACGTCACCAGGGCCGTCGGCCGCCCCGTCCGCCGCGTCAGGTCCTTCTGGAAGAACGAGACGTCGCCGAGGGTGGCCGACATGAGCAGGAACTGGGTCTGCGGCAGTTCCAGCAGCGGTATCTGCCACGCCCAGCCCCGCTCGGGCTCGGCGTAGAAGTGGAACTCGTCCATCACGACCACGCCGATGTCGGCGTCCGCGCCGTCCCTGAGCGCGATGTTGGCCAGCACCTCGGCCGTGCAGCAGATGATCGGCGCGTCCGCGTTCACGCTGGCGTCGCCGGTCATCATCCCGACGTTGTCGCGCCCGAACATCTCGCACAGGTCGAAGAACTTCTCCGACACCAGCGCCTTGATGGGCGCGGTGTAGAACCCGACCTGGTCGCGGCCGAGCCCGGCGAACAGCGCCCCCGCCGCCACCAGGCTCTTGCCCGACCCGGTCGGCGTGGAGAGGATCACGTTCGCGCCGGACACCACCTCGATGAGCGCCTCCTCCTGGGCGGGGTACAGCGTGATCCCGCGCCCCGACACCCACCGTTCGAACGCCTCGAACAGCGAGTCGGCGTCGGTGTCGTTTCCGGAGGGAAGCTCATCGATAAGGCTCACCCCTCCATCCTGCCCCCGATCACCCACTGCCCGCGCCGGACGCTGCCCCCGTCCTAGACCAGCCCGTGGCCGTACTTCGCCATGAGGGGTTCGAGATCAGGCTCCCCGAAGGACTCCCGCATCGCCTCGAACACGGAGACCTTCTCCTCCCCGAACCGCCGGACGCGGCCGGCGTACGCGGCGGCGGACACGAAGGTCGGCGGATCGGTCTTGCTGTGGAACTTGTCGGCGTACATGACGAGCCGCTCCTCGCCGGTCACGGCGACGTAGTCGCCGGCGGGCACGGGAAGCCGCTGCCGCGCGATGTCCTCCCTGGTCAACCCCACCCCGGTGTGGCACGAGCAGAACCGGCAGATCTCCTCTGGGAACCCCTCGTCCCGGAGGATCTCGTGACCGAGCACCCCGTGCCGGACGTAGCCGCTGAGGTCGATCGCCCCGGACGGGCCGTACAGCCGGTAGACGCCGAGGTCGTGCAGCAGGCACCCGGCCCGCACGAGGTCCGCGTCGACCGCGAGCCCCGCCCCGTCCATGATCCGCTCGGCGATCTCGCTCACGATGACGCAGTGCGTCCACACGGCCTCGAACGCGGCTTCCCCCGGCGCGTACCGCTCGTGCAGCGCCCGGATCTCGTCGTCCCCCGGTATCTCCACCCCACGACCTTAAGGCCGCGGCGCCCGCGCCGTGATTAGGGACGGACCGTGCGGCAACAAAGGGCTGAACGAATCGAGGAACGCGAGAGGAGCCGAGCGAATGGACAAGAAGGAGCCGGAGGACCGGGGCCCGGGAGCCAGTTCCGGGCTGGAGGACCAGCCGCACGAGCGGGTCGTCCCGGGCAGCGAGAGCGCCGAAGAGGGCTACGAGGGAGACGCCGAGAGCGGGACCCGCGGCGGCGACCCGATCGCCGGGGTGGAACTGGACCCGGACGAGGAGCCGTGAGCTACGACCGCGTCGCCGTCGTCACGGGTGCCGACTCGGGCATCGGGAAGGCGACCGCGGTCGCGCTGGCCCGCAGGGGATTCGATGTCGGCATCACCTACCGGTCCGACCGGGAAGGGGCCGAGGGGACGGCGCGGGAGGTCGAGGGCGAGGGACGGCGGGCGGCCGTCCGGCGGCACGACCTGACCGACCCGGTGCGGGCGGCCGGGGCCGTCGACGAGCTGGCCGACGAGCTCGGCGGGCTCGGGGTGCTGGTCAACAACGCCGGGACGGGCAGTATGCGGCACCTGCTCGACATGGGCTTCGAGGAGTGGCGCGAGGTCGTCTCGGTCGACCTGGACGGGGCGTTCCTGTGCTCGCAGCGGGCCGCCCGGCGGATGGCGGGCCGCGGCGAGGGCGGCCGCATCGTCAACGTGACCAGCGTCCACGAGGAGTACCCACGGGTCGGGGCCGGGCCGTACTGCGCCGCCAAGGGCGGGCTGAAGATGCTCGCCCGGGTGCTGGCCCTGGAGCTGTCCGAGCACGGGATCACCGTCAACACGGTGGCGCCCGGAGAGATCGCGACGCCGATGACCGGGCAGCACGACCGGCCGCCCGAGCCGGAGAGCCGGGCGGGATACCCGCTGGCGCGGCCCGGGCACGCCGGGGAGGTCGCGGAGGCGATCGCCTTCCTGGCGAGCCCGGAGGCCTCCTACGTGACGGGCGCGTCGCTGTTCGTGGACGGCGGCCTCGGGCTCATGGGGCCGCAGGCCGCGGGGGCTCTGGAGTCCCCGGAGTGGCGGAAGGGCTGACCGTCAGGCGCTCACCTCGGTGCGGTCGCCGCCCCAGAGGGTGTGGAAGGAGCCGTCGCGGTCGGTGCGGCGGTAGGTGTGGGCGCCGAAGAAGTCGCGCTGCCCCTGGGTGAGCGCGGCCGGCAGGCGGTCGGCGCGCAGCGAGTCGTAGTAGGCCAGGGCGGTGGAGAAGCCGGGCGCGGGGACGCCGATGTGCGCGGCGGCGGCGACCACCTCGCGCCAGGCGCCCTGGGCGTCGCCCACGGCCTCGGCGAAGTGGTCGTCGGTCAGCAGCGTCGGCGTCTGCGGGTCGGCCTCGTAGGCGGCGCGGATGCGGTCCAGGAACCGGGCCCGGATGATGCAGCCGCCGCGCCAGATGGTGGCCATCGCGCCGAGGTCGATGTTCCATCCGTACTCGGCGCTGCCCGCCTGGATCTCGTGGAACCCCTGCGCGTACGCCACGATCTTTGATGCGTACAGGGCCTTCTCCACGGCGTCGGCGAAGCCGGAGCCCGCCATGACCGTGCGGGACGGCCCGGGCAGGCCGCGGGCGGCCTCGCGCAGCGCGGCGTGGCCGGAGACGGACCGGGCGAACACGGCCTCGGCGATGCCGCCCACCGGGACGCCGAGGTCGAGGGCGGTCTGCACGGTCCAGCGGCCGGTGCCCTTCTGCTCGGCCTGGTCCAGGACGACGTCCACGAACGGCTTGCCGGTCGACGCGTCGGTGTGCGCGAGCACCTCGGCGGTGATCTCGATCAGGTAGGACTCCAGGCGCCCGGTGTTCCAGGTGCGGAACACCTCGGCGATCTCGGCGGGCGCGAGCCCGGCGGCGTGCCGCAGCAGGTCGTAGGCCTCGGCGATCAGCTGCATGTCGGCGTACTCGATGCCGTTGTGCACCATCTTCACGAAGTGCCCGGAGCCGTCCGGGCCGACGTGCGTGCAGCACGGCGTCCCGTCGACCTTGGCGGAGATGTCCTCCAGCAGCGGGCCGAGCGCCTCGTAGGACTCGGCGGAGCCGCCCGGCATGATGCTCGGGCCGAGCAGCGCGCCCTCCTCGCCGCCGGAGACGCCGGTGCCGACGAAGTGGATCCCGCGCTCGCGCAGCGCGGCCTCGCGGCGGCGGGTGTCGGCGAAGTTCGCGTTGCCGCCGTCGACGATCATGTCGCCGGGCTCCAGCAGCGGGGCGAACTCGTCGATGACCGCGTCGGTCGGGCCGCCCGCCTTCACCATGACGACCAGCCGCCGGGGCCGCTCCAGCGACTCCACGAACCGCTCCGGCGTCTCCGCGGGCAGGAACGTCCCCTCGTCGCCGAACTCCTCCACCAGCGCCTTGGTCTTGGCCGACGTGCGGTTGTGCACGGCCACGGGATGCCCGTGCCGGGCGAGGTTGCGGGCCAGGTTCCGCCCCATCACCGCCAGCCCGGTGACACCGATTCGCGCCTTCTGCATTGGCTCACTCCTCCTCGTGTGCGACCCTGACCAAGGGGTTGTACGCGGCTCATGATCCCCCCGTTCGAGCGCCCGGGACCGCATGCCCGCGCCCGGCGCGGGAAAGGGCCGCGCGTTGAGGACCACTATCGATAGTGCCATCTACCTGGGGGTGCGATGCTGGGACTGCCGGACGAGGCGGCCGCGTGTCTTTTCGATCTCGACGGGGTGCTGACCCGGACCGCGGCAGTTCACGCGGCGGCGTGGAAGGAGATGTTCGACGGCTACCTGCGCGAGCGGGCGGAGCGGACCGGTGAGGCGTTCACCGAGTTCGACCCCGTGCGCGACTACGGCCGGTACGTCGACGGCAAGAGGCGCGAGGACGGGACGCGCTCGTTCCTGGAGTCGCGCGGCATCTCCCTGCCCGAGGGCGATCCGGACGACCCGCCCGAGAAGGAGACGATCAGGGGTCTGGGGAACCGCAAGAACGCCCTGGTCCTGAAGCTGATCGAGGAGAAGGGCGTCGAGACGTTCGAGGGCTCGATCGACTACGTCCGCAAGGCGCGGGAGGCGGGGCTGAAGACGGCCGTGGTCTCCTCCAGCGCCAACACCGTCCAGGTCCTGCGGACGGCCGGCATCACCGACCTGTTCGACGCGCGCGTCGACGGCGTCGTCGCCGCGGAGCGGAACCTGCCCGGCAAGCCCGCCCCCGACACGTTCCTCGCGGGGGCCGAGGAGCTCGGCGTCCCGGCCGGCAAGGCGGTGGTCTTCGAGGACGCCCTCGCCGGCGTCCAGGCGGGGCGGGCCGGAGCGTTCGCCTACGTCGTCGGCGTCAACCGGGTCGGCGACGAGCACGCGAAGGCGCTCGCCGAGCACGGCGCCGACGTGGTGGTCGACGACCTGTCCGAGCTGCTGGAGGCGCCGTGAGCACGCACGAAGGCCAGGCCGGGGCCGACCGGCCCGTGTTCTCCGTGGAGCCGTGGTGCGTGCGGGAGCCGGAGCTGCGGCTGGACCGGCTGGCCCAGACCGAGTCGGTGTTCGCCCTCTCCAACGGGCACGTCGGAATGCGCGGCAACCTCGACGAGGGCGAGCCCCACGGGCTCCCCGGCACCTACCTGAACTCCTTCTACGAGCAGCGCCCCCTGCCGCACGCCGAGACCGCCTACGGCTACCCCGAGATGGGCCAGACGGTCATCAACGTCACCAACGGCAAGGTGATCCGGCTGCTCGTCGACGACGAGCCGCTCGACGTGCGCTACGGCCGGCTGCACCACCACGAGCGGATCCTCGACATGCGCGCGGGGACGCTGACCCGGCACGTGGAGTGGACCTCCCCGGCCGACCGGACGATCAAGGTGACCTCGGTCCGGATGGTGTCGCTGACCCAGCGCGCCGTCGCGGCGATCTGCTACGAGGTCGAGCCGGTCGACGAGGCGGTCCGGGTCGTCGCCCAGTCGGAGCTGGTGGCCAACGAGGCCCTGCCCGGCGGCGGCAAGGACCCGCGCGAGTCGGCGATCCTGAGCAGCCCGCTCGTCGGCGAGGAGCACGTCGCCAACGGCACCAAGGTGCTGCTGCTGCACCGGACGCGGCAGAGCGGCCTGCGGATGGCCGCCGGGATGTCGCACGACATCGAGGGCCCGGAGTCGATGGCGATCGACACCGAGAGCTCCAAGGACGTCGGGCGGCTGACGGTCGCGACGCGGCTGGAGCCGGGGCAGCGGCTGCGCATCGTCAAGTACATCTCCTACGGCTGGTCGAGCCGGCGGTCGCGTCCCGCGCTGCACGACCAGGTGGTCGGGGCGCTGGCGGGCGCGCGGCAGACCGGCTGGCAGGGCCTGCTGGACGAGCAGCGCGAGTACCTCGACGAGTTCTGGGAGGGCGCCGACGTCGAGGTCGACGGGGACGCCGAGATCCAGCAGGCGGTCAGGTTCGGGCTGTTCCACGTCCTGCAGGCCGGCGCCCGCGCGGAGCGCCGCATGATCCCGGCCAAGGGGCTGACCGGGCCGGGCTACGACGGGCACACGTTCTGGGACACCGAGACGTTCGTGCTGCCGGTCCTCACCTACACCTCCCCCGGCGCCGCGGCGGACGCCCTCGGCTGGCGGCACATGACGCTGCCGCTGGCCCGGGACCGTGCCAACCAGCTCGGCCTGGAGGGCGCGACGTTCCCGTGGCGCACGATCCGCGGGCACGAGTGCTCGGGCTACTGGCCGGCCGGCACCGCGGCGTTCCACATCAACGCCGACATCTCCGACGCCGTCGTCCGGTACGTGGACGCCACGCAGGACGAGCAGTTCGAGCGGGAGATCGGCCTGGACATCCTGGTCCACACGGCCCGGCTGTGGCGCAGCCTCGGCCACCACGACGTGGGCGGGGTGTTCCGCATCGACGGGGTCACCGGCCCCGACGAGTACAGCGCGGTGGTCGACAACAACGTCTACACCAACCTGATGGCGCGCCGGAACCTCCAGGAGGCCGCCGAGACGGCGATGCGCCACCCGGACGTGGCCGACCGGCTCGGCGTGAACGCCGAGGAGGCGGCGTCGTGGCGGGACGCGGCGGCGGCGATGCTCATCCCCTACGACGAGCGTCTCGGCGTCCATCCGCAGAGCGAGAGCTTCACCAACCACGCCCGCTGGGACTTCTCGGCCACCAAACCCGACCACTATCCCCTGCTGCTGAACTACCCCTACTTCGACCTCTACCGCAAGCAGGTGGTCAAGCAGGCCGACCTCGTGCTCGCCCTGCACCTGTGCGGCGACGCGTTCACCGAGGAGCAGAAGGAGCGCGACTTCGCCTACTACGAGGGCCTGACCGTCCGCGACTCCTCGCTGTCGGCGCAGACGCAGGCGGTCGTCGCCGCCGAGGTCGGGCAGCTGGAGCTGGCGCACGACTACCTCGGCGAGACCGCGCTGATGGACCTGCACGACCTGAACCACAACACCCGCGACGGGCTGCACATCGCCTCGATGGCGGGCGCGTGGAGCGGCCTGGTCGCCGGGTTCGGCGGGATGCGGGCGGGCAGGGGCACGCTGCGGTTCGCGCCGCGGCTGCCCGGCGGGATCAGCCGGCTGGCGTTCCGGATGCGGTACCGCGGCAACCGGATCAAGGTCAGCGTGACGGGCGAGGCGGCCCGCTACGAGCTGCTGGACGGCCGGGGCCTCACGCTGTGGCACCACGGCGAGCGGTTCACGCTCGCCGACGAGCCCGTCGAGCTGCCGATCGAGCAGATCCCGGTGCGCCCGCCGGTGACGCAGCCGGCGGGGCGGGAACCGGCCCCGCGGCGCATCGACCCGCACGGGCGCGATCCCCGCCGCCGCTAGGCGGGGTCGCTCCCCGGAGCGCAGACGCGCGCGCAGCCGTCCGCCCCGGAGGCCCGCGTCCCGTCCGCCGGGCGGGGCGCGGGCTCCCCGGCGCCTGCCGGCACGAGCAGGCGGCGCGGCCCGGGCCCCTCGTCGCCGAGCCGGTCGTAGGGGTTGGCGAGGGCGCACTTGTTGATCGACAGGCAGCCGCAGCCGATGCAGTCGGTGAGGTCGTCGCGCAGCCGTTCGAGCTGCCGGATGCGCGCGTCGAGGTCGCCGCGCCACCGCTCCGAGAGGCGCGCCCAGTCCGCCACCGTGGGGGTGCGCTCCTCGGGGAGGGTGGCGAGCGCGTCGCGGATGTCGCCGAGCGGGATCCCGACGCGCTGCGAGACCTTGATGAACGAGACCCGGCGGAGCGTGTCCCGGCTGAACCGCCGCTGGTTGCCCGCCGTGCGGCGGCTCTTGATCAGTCCCTTGGACTCGTAGAAGTGCAGCGCCGAGACGGCCACGCCGCTCCGCTCGGCGAGCTGCCCGACGGTGAGTTCGTGCACCCGGTGCTCCAGCCGCGTCATGCACCGGATCCTACGCGTTCCTCAACCGCGCTTGAGGTTGCCCTGGCGGGCGGCGACCAGGTCAGTAGTGGGGGCCCGGCCGGTACTGGGCGGCCGGGCTCGGCCCGCCCGGGCGCTCGGCGGCCTGGCCGAGCCGGCGCAGCCGGAACGCCGCGCCGATCATGGCGGCGCCGGTCAGGACGGCCAGCAGCCCGATCAGCCAGACGATGGCGATCGCGCCGGAGACGGGCCACGCGAACAGCATGATCCCGAAGATCAGCGAGACGGCGCCGGTGAGCACGTACGCCCACTCGCCCTTGAGCTGCTTGCGCATCGCGAGCGCCACCCCGATCTCCAGCACGCCGGTGGCGACCGCCCAGGCGGCGATCAGCATGAGCAGGACGAACGCGGTGATGCCGGGCCACACCAGCGCCGCGACGCCGAGCGCGACCCCCGCGGCCCCCGACAGGGCCAGCAGGCCGCGCGGCCCTCCGGACGTGCCGCGGATCGCCTGCGCCACCGCGAACACGCCGTCCACCAGGGCGTACGCGCCGAACAGCACCACCAGCGCGAAGACGGTGATGCCCGGCCACACCCAGGCGACGATGCCGAAAATGATCGCGAACGTGCCGCGCAGCGCGAGCACCCACCAGTGGCGGGTCATCAGATCGAACATGCCGGCCTCCCCGGGGACGGAACCTCCTCTAGTGTCCGTCTCCGCCCCTTTCGGGGAACGCAAAGGCCGGTCGCGAACTTCGCAAAGTTCGCGACCGGCCCACGGGTCCGGCCGGTGGCACGGCTCCGGCCGAGCGTCAGTGCTCCAGGCGGCGCACCAGGTCGTGGTACTCGTCCCACAGCGCCTTCGGCGTGTGGTCGCCGAACTTCTCGAAGAACTCCGGCACGAGGGCGGCCTCCTGCTTCCACACCTCGGTGTCCACCGACAGCAGCGTCTCCAGGTCGGCGTCGTCGATGTCCAGGCCCTCGGTGTCGAGCGCCTCCCGGGTCGGCAGGTGCCCGATCGGGGTCTTGACCGCGTCGGCCTTGCCGTTGAGGCGCTCGACGATCCACTTCAGCACGCGGCTGTTCTCGCCGAAGCCGGGCCAGATGAACCTGCCGTCGGCGTTCTTGCGGAACCAGTTGACGTAGTAGATCCGCGGGAGCTTCTCCGCGTCGGTCGCCTTGCCGATCTCCAGCCAGTGGCCGAAGTAGTCGCCCATGTTGTAGCCGCAGAACGGCAGCATCGCGAACGGGTCGCGGCGCAGCTCGCCGACGGCGCCCTCGGCGGCGGCGGTCTTCTCGGACGCGACGTTGGCGCCGAGGAACACGCCCTGCTGCCAGTCGAACGACTCGGTGACCAGCGGGACGGCGGAGGCGCGGCGGCCGCCGAACAGGATCGCCGAGATCGGGACGCCCTTCGGGTCCTCCCACTCGTCGGCGATGATCGGGCACTGCCCGGCCGGGGTGGTGAAGCGGGCGTTCGGGTGGGCGGCCGGGCTCTCGGAGTCCGGCGTCCAGTCGTTGCCCTTCCAGTCGGTCAGGTGCGCGGGCGGCTCGTCGGTGAGGCCCTCCCACCACACGTCGCCGTCGTCGGTGAGGGCGACGTTCGTGAAGATGCTGTTGCCCCACAGCGTCTTGACCGCGTTGGCGTTGGTGCTCTCGCCGGTGCCGGGCGCGACGCCGAAGAACCCGGCCTCGGGGTTGATGGCGTAGAGGCGGCCGTCGTCGCCGAAGCGCATCCAGGCGATGTCGTCGCCGATCGTCTCGACCTTCCATCCGGGGATGGTCGGCTCCAGCATGGCGAGGTTGGTCTTGCCGCACGCCGACGGGAACGCGGCGGCGACGTAGCGGGTCTCACCGGTGGGCGGCGTCAGCTTCAGCACGAGCATGTGCTCGGCCATCCAGCCCTCGTCGCGGGCCATCGTCGAGGCGATGCGCAGCGCGTAGCACTTCTTGCCGAGCAGCGCGTTGCCCCCGTACCCGGAACCGTAGGACCAGATCTCCCGGGTCTCGGGGAAGTGGGTGATGTACTTGGTGGAGTTGCACGGCCACTTGACGTCCTCCTGGCCCGGCTCCAGGGGGGCGCCGACGGAGTGGACGGCCCGGACGAACGACCCGCGCTCCTCGATGAGGCGCAGCGCGCCCTCGCCCATCCGCGTCATGATCCGCATGGACACGGCGACGTAGGCGGAGTCGGTGATCTCCACGCCCAGCTGCGAGATGTTGCCCCCGAGCGGGCCCATGCAGAAGGGCACCACGTACATGGTGCGGCCCTTCATGCAGCCCGCGAAGAGGCCGCCCAGGGTCTCGCGCATCTCGGCCGGCGCGATCCAGTTGTTGGTGGGACCGGCGTCCTCCTGCTTCTCCGAGCAGATGAACGTCCTGTCCTCGACGCGGGCGACGTCGGTGGGGTCGGAGGCCGCGTGGAAGCTGTTGGGCCGTTTGGCGGGGTCGAGTCGCGTCAGGGTGCCCTGCTCGACGAGGAGGCCGGTGAGCCGTTCCCACTCCTCCTCCGAGCCGTCACACCACTCGACCCGGTCGGGCCCGGTCAGCTCGGCGATCCCGCGTACCCACTCAATCAGTTCGGTGTGGCCGGTAGGGGCCTGGTCGAGGCCGGGGACCTGGTTGGACACGGGGCGTCTCCTTCAGCTGTTCGCAGGATCTTTGCATGATGAACAAGACCCGTCGTTTTTGCCATTTGGTCTGGACCAATCACGTCCGCTTTTGGGGCATGATGCCCGGTTCTGTGAGGGATATCACTGGTCGACGGCACCGACCGCCCGCATCCGCCCTCCGGACGGCGCGGGGGCGTTCAAGCTGGGTAAACGTGGGTTTCGGTGGCCTTGACGGCGGCCCAAACCGGGCTTCCCTCCGCCAATCCGAGCTCCGCGACGGCCGCGGGAGTGACGTCCGCTACGGCGTCGAAAGGCGGGCCGGACAGCCGCACCCGGACGCGGTCCCCGTGCCGTTCGACCGCGCCGACCGTCGTGCGCCAGAGGTTGCGCGGGCTGCCGTCGGGGCGGGTCCGGTACAGCGCGACCGCCGATGGCGCGAAGGCGAGAAACACCTCACCTTCGAGCGAGTCGACAGTGTCGAGGGTCGCGGCGCCGTCACCCAGGGCGACCGTGCCCCCCTCGGCCCTGCCCCGGTACAGGTTCAGGCCGACCAGGCGCGCGACGTAGTCGGTGCGGGGCCAGCGCGCGACGTCGGCGGGGGTCCCCTGCTGGACGAGCCGGCCGCCCTCCACGACGACGAGGCGGTCGGCGAGGACCATGGCGTCCAGCGGGTCGTGCGTGACGAGCACGGCGGCGCCCCCGAACCCGGCGAGGTGGCGGCGCAGCGCGGCTCTGATCTCCAGCCGGGTGTGCGCGTCGAGCGCCGCGAGCGGCTCGTCCAGCAGCAGCAGGCGCGGGTCGACGGCCAGCGCGCGGGCGAGGGCCACCCGCTGCGCCTGCCCGCCCGACAGGGCCTGCGGGCGCGCGGAAGCGTGCTCGGCGAGCCCCACCCGCTCCAGCCAGTCCCCGGCGATCCGCCGCGCGGCCCGGCGCCCCGCGCCCTGGCAGCGCGGCCCGAACGCGACGTTCTCCAGCGCCGTGAGGTGCGGGAACAGCAGGTAGTCCTGGAAGACCATGCCGATGCCGCGGCGGTCGGGCGGCAGCGGCCGCAGGTCCGCGCCGTCCACCCGGACGTGCCCGCCCGCCGTCGGCACGAGCCCGGCCAGGGCGCGCAGCGCGGTGCTCTTGCCCGCGCCGTTCGGGCCGAGCAGGGCCACGACCTCGCCCGGCCCCGCGGTGAGCGCGAGATCGAGGTCGAACGCGGCCCGGCGGACGACCAGCCGCGCGTCCAGCCCCCCGGGACCGCTCATCTCGCGCCGCCCACCCAACGGTCCCGGAGCGCGGCGAGAACGGCGACCGACACGGCGAGCAGGACGAGGCTGAGCACGATCGCCGCCTGCGGGTCGGTCTCCAGCGCCAGGTACACCGCGAGCGGCATCGTCTGCGTCCGGCCGGGGAAGTTGCCCGCGAACGTGATCGTCGCCCCGAACTCCCCGAGCGCCCGCGCCCAGCACAGGATCGTCCCGGCCGCGACGCCCGGTGCGACCAGCGGCAGCGTGACCCGCCGGAAGACCGTCCAGCGGCCGGCGCCGAGCGTGGCGGCCGCCTCCTCGTAGCGCAGGTCGGCGGCGCGCAGCGCGCCCTCCACGCTGATCACCAGGAACGGCATCGCCACGAACGCCTCGGCGAGCACGACGCCGGCCGTGGTGAAGGGGAACGTGAGGCCGAAGGCGCGGTCCAGCCACCCGCCGACCAGCCCGCGCCGTCCGAGCACGAGCAGCAGCGCGACGCCGCCGACCACCGGCGGCAGCACCAGCGGCACGGTCACCAGGGCCCGGACGAGCCGGACGCCGGGGAAGCGGACCCGGGCGAGCGTCCAGGCGAGCGGGACGCCGAGCAGAAGGCACAGGCAGGTGGCCAGGGACGCGGTGAGCAGCGAGAGCCGGAGCGCCTCCAGGACCTGTGCCTGCAGGAGGCGCGTGCCGAGCGTCGACCACGGCGCCCGGACGAGCAGGCCGGCCAGCGGCAGCACCAGGAAGGCGAGCCCGAGCAGCGCGGGCGCGAGCAGCACCCAGGGCGGCCTCCCCGGCAGCCGGTCCGCCTCCCGCGGCGCTCTCCCCGGTCGGGTCACGGCCCCTCGAAGCCCGCCCGGCTCAGCACCGACCTGCCCTGCTCACCGACCACCAGCTCGATGAACTCCTTGGCGAGCGTGCCGTGCGGCGCCCTGGCGACCTCGACGATCGGGTAGTCGTTGATCGCCCTGGCGGCCTCCGGGAACTCGATGCCCGCGACCTCGCCGCCGGCGGCCTTCACGTCGGTGCGGTAGACGAGCCCGGCGTCGGCCTCCCCCAGCCCCACCTTCGTCAGGACGGCCTTGACGTCCTTCTCCCGCGACACCGGCTCGACCTCGACCCCGGCCGCGGCCAGGGCGGTCCCGGCCGCGGCGCCGCACGGCACCTGCACCGCGCACAGCACGACCTTCAGCCCCGGCCTGCCGAGGTCGCCCACCTTCGCGACCTTGCCGGGGTCCCCCTTCGGGACCGCGATGACCAGGCGGTTGCGGGCGAACACCCGCGGCTGCCCCGACGCGTCCCCGGCGCCGGTCACCGTCCTCATGGTGGCGGGGCTCGCGGCCGCGAACACGTCCGCCGGGGCGCCCTGCGTGATCTGCTGGGCCAGCGTCGAGCTGCCGCCGAACTGGAACCTGACCCTCACTCCCGGATGCGCGTCCTCGAACGTCTTCCCGAGCGCGGTGAACGCCTCGGTGAGCGAGGCCGCCGCGAACACCGTCAGGGTCGCGCCGCCCGGCTTCCCGCTCCCGGAGGAGCCCTCGCCGCCCACGTCGCCGCAGCCGGCCAGGAGGGTGAGCGCCAGCACCGCCGCCGACGCCGTTCGCTTGAACACGGTGCCTCCTCAGCCCTGGTCCGGGACCTCGACGACGACGTTCGTGGACTTGACGACGGCGTCGGCGACCACGCCCGCCTCCAGGCCGAGGTCGTCGGCCGCCTCGCGGCTCATCAGCGACACGACGCGGAACGGCCCCGCCTGGATCTCGACCTGCGCCATCACCCCGTCCCGGATGACCTCGGTGACGATCCCGCGCAGGCGGTTGCGCGCCGAGGAGAAGCGCTCGGCCTGGTCGGAGGGTCCGCTGCCGCGCGCCTGGTCGCGCACGAAGGCGGCCAGCGCGGCCCCCGGCACCCGCCGGTGCCCGTGCTCGTCCCGGGACGCCGGGAGCCGGCCGCCGTCCACCCAGCGGCGGACGGTGTCGGCGCTGACCCCGAGGAGCGCGGCGGCCTCGCTGATCCTGAACGTCGTCACCCCGCAAATCCTAGAGAGTCGCAAATGCAAGGGGAAGAGCGACAAGTCACTCGATATAGCGACACTTATGTCCTGATCGGCCTCGCAGGCACGGCGGACGCCACCCCGTCTTCCCTCGCGCTCGCCGCGGATGTCACCATCTACTTACATCCCCCGAGGCGAGGAGGACCCGTGACGGCACAAGGCCCCGCGACCCTGGTGATCGAACGGCACGGGACGGCGAGCCTGCGCTCCCGGGCGGTCTCGGCGGGCGTCCGGCGGCTGGTGCGCCCCGGCCTCGCCCGGTTCGCGGGCCGGCCGTTCGACGAACGGGCGCTGCGCCGCGCCGCGCTCATCGACCGGCTCGCGGCGCGGGCCGGGACGCCGCGGCGCGTCCGCGTGGAGAAGGTCCGCCTCGACGGCTTCGGCGCCGAGTGGGTGGCCGCGCCCGGCGCCGCGCCGCCGCGCGACAAGGCGATCCTCTACCTGCACGGCGGCGGCTGGATCTCCTGCGGCCTCAACACGCACCGCCGGATGGTCGCCTCGTTCGCGGCCGCGTCCGGCGCCACGGCGCTGTCGGTGGACTACCGGATGATCCCCGCGGTCCCGTTCGAGCGGGAGGTCGAGGACTGCGTCACCGCCTACCGGTGGCTGCTGGAGGAGCGCGACATCGACCCCGGGCGCATTGTGATCATGGGCGACTCGGCGGGCGGGCACCTCACGTTCGCCACGGCGCTGCGCGCCCGCGAGGAGGGGCTGCCCATGCCCGCGGCGCTCGCGGCCCTGTCCCCCATGCTCGACATGGACCTGACCGGGAAGCTCGCCCACGCCAACATGGGCCTCGACCCCTCCGACCCCGGGGCGCTGCTGGAACGCCTCGTCGAGGGGTTCCTCGGCCACCTCGACCTCACCGACCCGGCGATCTCCCCCGTCCGCGCCGACCTCGCGGGGCTGCCGCCCGTCCTGCTCACCGCCGGGTCCACCGAGCTGCTGTACTGCGACTCCGAGCTGATGGCGCGGCGCCTCGCCGAGGCCGGGGTGCCGGTCACGCTCCAGGTGTGGGACCGGCAGCTGCACGTGTTCCAGATGTTCGGGCCGTACCTGCCCGAGTCGCGCGCCGCGATCGCCGCGCTCGGCGCGTTCGTCCGCGACGCCCTGGACGGCTGAGTCAGCGCGCCTCCAGCAGCGCCTCGGCGATCATCCCGAGGTTGGCGGCGTCCACGAGCCCCTCCCGCCTGATCCGCCCGAACGCGGCCACCACGACGTAGGTGCGCTCGCCGGCGGCCGCCGCCCCGTGCGGGCCCGAGCCCCGGAGCCGCTCCAGCTCCTCGGCGGTGACCTCGGCGGAGAACAGGTGCGCGCGGTGCGCCGAGAGGGTCGCGTTCACCTGGCGGGAGCGGTGCTCGCGCAGCCGGCCGGGCTCCAGCGCCAGCCCCGTCTCCTCGGCGACCTCCGCGAGCGCCACCTCGCGGGGGCCGCCCGGCCCGGAACCGCCCGGCAGCTCGTGGACGGCCCCGTCCGCGCCCGCGCTCCGGAACTCCCGCACGAGCACGACCTGCGCCTCGTCGAGCGTCGCGCCGGGCCGGTACAGCACGACCGCCGAGATGTCCGGCCGCCCGATGACGATCTCGTTGTCCTTCACCCGGTCCTCCGCGGCCACGCGGACCCGGACGCGCAGGCCCCAGCACACCCCGAACCGGAACACCACCCGCGCCCCGAGCAGCGCGTTGCCCGCGCCCCGCTGGCCCGCGTACCAGCGCTGGAACGCCGCGTCCCGCCACAGCAGCAGCGGGACCTCGCGCTCCCCTCCGGCCCGGGGCGCGCCGGCGCCGATCCGGCGCAGCGCCGCCGCGACCGTCTCCGGCAGGCTGGAGGCCGTCGGCACCGCGGACTTCTCCGCGTAGTGCCGCAGGTAGCCGTTCCTCGGCGCCTCCGGCGGCGCGCCGAACACCGCCCGGCCGCTGTCGTGCCACATCCCCCACTCCACGTTCGTGGTGAAGGCGGGCATGGTCGCGAGGTCGCGCGGCACCCAGAAGACGACCTCGTCGGCCAGGTGCAGGCAGCGCTCCTCCCACTCGATCTGGCCGTCGTAGTCGTCGTAGCGGCCCTTCCGGTGCTCGGGGTCGAACACCACGAGCCGTCCGCCGCGCCAGCGGTCCCGCAGCTCGGCGTGGGCGCCGGGCCGCCACGAGGCGACCCCGGGCGCCCGGGGCGTGGGGCCCGCGAGGAAGACGGCCGCGTCCCAGCGGTCCGGCGGCTCCTCCCGCGCGTGGACGAGGGTGACGCCGTCGTCCATGCGGCGCCTCCTTTCTGGCCGTGTGGACCGCTTACCAACGGGTAAACGCTGCTGATAAGAGAATCACACTCCCGGTCAGGAGGAATCGATCATGGCTGGGACCATGCGAGTTCCGCGCACCCGAGGCGTCCTCAGCGGCATCCTGCTGATCCTGCTGGGGCTGTGGGGCGCGCTGCTGCCCCTCGTCGGCCCCTACTTCCACTTCGGATTCACGCCGGACGACACCTGGGTCTACACCGCCGACCGCCTGCAGCTCAGCATCGCCCCTGGAGCCGCCACGGTTCTGGGCGGGCTGATCCTGCTGTTCAGCGCCAACCGCGCCGTCGGGATGTTCGGCGGCTGGCTGGCCGCGCTCGCCGGCGCCTGGTTCGCCGTCGGGCCGACCCTCGCCACGCTGTGGAACGTCCCGGGCGTCGGCGCCCCGCTCGGCGCGAGCGAGGGGCGGCGCGTCGCCGAGCAGCTCGCCGGCTTCACCGGCCTCGGCGTCGTGATCGTGTTCCTCGCCGCGCTCGCGCTCGGCAGGTTCGCGGTGGTCGGCGTCCGCGAGCGGCGGCTGGAGGAGCCCGAACAACCGCCCGGGTCCAACACCACCCAACCGCTCGTGTACGGGCGCTACGCGCGGGAGAACCAGCCCGGCCAGGCCCAGCCGCCCACCGGCGACCAGCACGTCGCGGGCGACACCCGCTGGGAACGCTAGCGGCCCCGGCCGCGCATGTTGCGGACCGACTTGGTGGTCTCGTAGCTGCCGCGCTCGTCGTCGAGCCGCACGTCGTCGCGGTCGGTGAACATGGCGACGAAGGCGACCAGCAGGCCGACGCCGCCGATCCAGGGCTCCCGCCATGCGAAGCTGAGCGCCACGCAGGCGACGGCGACGGCGATGAGCAGCAAGAGCTTCACGTCACACCCCTCGACCGCGTCCCGGCGCCGGGGAGACCCGGCCGCCCGGACGTGCGAACGCGTCCGTCGCGGGACCAGCAAGTAATGGAAGACTTACTCGCCCCGCAGGTGCATCCTGCCACGAGGCGGCCCGGCGGGGGAAGCTCCCCGGCGGGCCGCGCGTGACATTTCGGCTACTTCTTGCCCTTGCCGCGCTTCTCGCGGATCTTCATCGTGATGTCGAGGGGCGTCCCGTCGAACCCGAACTCCTCCCGCAGCCGCCGCTCGATGAACCGCCGGTAGCCCTCCTCGAGGAAGCCCGACGTGAACAGCACGAACCGCGGCGGCCGCACCCCCGCCTGCGTAGCGAACAGCACGCGCGGCTGCTTGCCGCCCCGCACCGGGTGCGGATGCGAGTTCACCAGGTCGGCGAAGAACTGGTTCAGCTTGGACGTCGGGACGCGGGTGCCCCAGCCCTCCAGCGCCGTCTCGATGGCCGGCACCAGCTTCTCCATGTGCCGCCCGGTCTTGGCGGAGATGTTCGCCCGCGGCGCCCACCGCGCGGTGTGCAGCTGCCGGTCGATCTCGCGTTCGAGGTAGTGGCGGCGCTCCTCGTCGAGCAGGTCCCACTTGTTGTAGGCGATGACCAGCGACCGGCCCGACTCGATCACCATGGAGATGATCCGCAGGTCCTGCTCGGCGAGCGGCTGGTCGGCGTCCACCAGCACGACCGCGACCTCGGCGCGCTCCAGCGCCGACCGCGTCCGCAGCGTCGCGTAGAAGTCGGCGCCCTGGTTCTCGCGGTGCCGGCGCCGGATCCCGGCGGTGTCGATGAACCGCCACGTCTTGCCGCCCAGCTCGATCAGCTCGTCGACCGGGTCGCGGGTCGTGCCCGCCACCGAGTCCACGACGGCGCGGTTCTCCCCCGCCAGCTTGTTCAGCAGGCTCGACTTGCCGACGTTCGGGCGGCCGAGCAGCGCGACGCGGCGCGGCCCGCCGGCCTCGCCGAACGTCTCCGCCGGGGGCTCCTCGGGCAGCGCGTCCAGCACCGCGTCGAGCAGGTCGCCGCTGCCGCGCCCGTGCAGGGCGCTGACCGGGTGCGGCTCGCCGATGCCGAGCGACCACAGCAGCGCCGCGTCGGACTCGGCGCCCACGTCGTCGACCTTGTTGGCGACCAGCACCACCGGCTTGCCGGACCGGCGCAGGATCTCCACCACGGCCTCGTCCACGTCCGTGGCGCCCACGGTCGCGTCCACCACGAACATCACCACGTCGGCCAGCTCGACCGCCAGCCGCGCCTGCTCGGCGATCGCCGCCGCCAGGCCGGAGGAGTCCGGCAGCCAGCCGCCGGTGTCGACGACGGTGAACCGGCGCCCGCTCCACGCCGCGTCGTAGGCGACCCGGTCGCGGGTCACGCCTGGGACGTCCTCCACGACGGCCTCACGCCGGCCGATGATCCGGTTGACCAGGGTGGACTTGCCGACGTTCGGCCGCCCCACCACGGCCACGACCGGCGCCGGGCCCGCGTCCTGGTCGACGTCCTCGACGGCGTCCACCGTTTCGATCTCGAAATCGCTCACTGTCACATTCCCCGGCGGGAGCCGTCAGGCCGCCCGCTCACTCATGCTCTTTGGCGAGGCGGACGACCGCCTCGATGACCTCGTCCAGGCTCAGCCCGGTCGAGTCGATCTCGTGCGCGCCCGCCGCCTTGGCCAGCGGCGAGGCCTTGCGCGTCGAGTCCAGCCGGTCCCGCCGCTCCTGCTCTGCCTGCGTGACCGTCACCGACGCGCCCGGGTCGGCGGCCAGGTCCTTCGCGCGGCGCGCCGCGCGGACCTCGGCACTCGCCGTCAGGAACACCTTGACCGGGGCCTCCGGCGCGACGGCCGTCCCGATGTCGCGCCCCTCCACCACGATCCCGCCGGCTCCGATGATCTCGCGCTGGAGCTCCACGAGCCGGGCGCGCACCGCCGGGACGGAGCTGACGGCGCTGACCGCGTTCGTCACCGCGCGGGTGCGGATCGGGCCGGACACGTCCGTCCCGTCCACCGTGATCGTCGGCGCCGCCGGGTCGGTGCCGGACTCGATCACCGGGTCCTGCGCGCGGGCCGCGACCGCGGCGCCGTCCTCGACCGGCACGCCGTTCTCCAGCATCCACCACGTCATGGCGCGGTACATGGCGCCCGTGTCCAGGTAGCGCAGCCCGAGCGCCCGGGCGACGCCCTTGGACGCGCTGGACTTCCCCGACCCGGACGGACCGTCCATGGCGATGACGAGCGGCACGATCGCTCCTTCTCTGTCGTCGTGAAGCGGGCGGCGCTCGTCGCCGCGCCGGCGTGCCGAAGCCCCCCGGAGCAAGTCTTCGGCGCCCCAGGTTACCGGCCTCCCGGCACCACTGCGGCCTAGCCGGGCACCGACCAGCCGCGGGCGCGCAGCTCCTCCGCCAGCCGCTCGGCCGCCGCCGGGACGACCGACAGCTCCAGCACGCCGAGCGGGCGGCCCGGGGAGTGCTCGATGGTCACGTCCTCGATGTTGACCCCCGCGATCCCCGCCGCCTGGAAGATCATCGCCAGCTCGCCCGGCCGGTCGGGGATGACCACCTGCACCGTCGCGTAGGCGGGCTGGTCGCCGCCGTGCTTGCCGGGGATGCGGGACCGGCCCGCGTTCCCGCGCAGCAGCAGGTCGGCGACGTGCGTCGCGGCCTCCTCGCTGCCGTCGCGCAGCAGCGACGCCGCCACCGCGAGATCGGTGGCGACCGCCTCCAGCACGTCGGCGACGGGCGCCGAGTTGGCCGACAGGATGCCGATCCACAGCCGGGGATCGCTCGCCGCGATCCGGGTGACGTCGCGCACGCCCTGCCCGGACAGGCCGAGCGCCACGTCGTCGGCGCCGGTCAGGCGGGCGGCGACCGCCGCCGACACCACGTGCGGGGCGTGCGAGACCAGCGCGACGGCCCGGTCGTGCTCGGCGGCGTCCACCTGGACCGGCATCGCGCCGCACGCCTGCGCCAGGCCCGTCACGACCTCGACCGTCTCCGGCGTCGCCTCCGGGGTCGCGCACAGCGCCCACGGGCGGCCGAGGAACAGGTCGGGCCGCGCCGCGCTCGGCCCGGACCGCTCGCTCCCGGCCAGGGGGTGGCCCGCCACGAACGTGGTCAGGTCGCAGCCGAGCTCGGCCGCCTGGGCCAGCGGCAGCGCCTTCACGCTGGCCACGTCGGTGTAGGCGGTCGCCAGGCCGCGCTTCTGCGCGTCCAGCAGCGTCACCGCCACCGCCGCCGGCGGCACCGCGAGCACCGCCAGGTCGGCGGGCTCCCCCCGCGCCCCGTCCGGCAGCGCCTCGCCCGCGCCCAGCTCCACGGCCAGGGCCAGCGCCGCCGGGTCCCGGTCGGTCAGCAGCACCTCGGAGCCGCGCTCCCGCATCGCCAGGGCGATCGACGTCCCGATCAGGCCCGTCCCGACCACGACGATCCGCCGCGCCACCACGTCCTCGCTCACGTCGGAAACCCTACTGTGCGATGTCCAGCCGGAGCGCCGTGGCGCCGCGCAGGTACACGTGCTGGACGTCGGAGCGGGGACGGTCCGTCGCGATGTGCGCCATCAGCCGGATGACCCGCGGCAGCGCGCCGGGGACGCCGATCTCGGTGGCGCACAGCAGCGGCACCTCGTGGAACCCGAGCTTGCGGGCGGCGAGCGCCGGGAACTCGGCCGTCAGGTCCGGCGTCACCGTGAAGATGACGCTGATGACGTCGTCGGTGGTCAGCCCGTTGCGGGCCATCACCTCCGAGACGAGCTCGGTCGTCGCCTCCAGGATCTGGTCCCGGTCGTCGGCGTCGATCTGCGTCGCGCCGCGGACCGCGCGTACCGTCACAGTCGTTTCCCCTCGTCGTGTCCGGTGTCGTCGTGTGTCCGGTGCCTCTACAGGCCCACGGCCTTGTACAGCTCGCCGATCTCCTGGACGGTGAGCGCCCGCATCCCGCCCGGCTTCAGCTGGCCCAGCTTGATCGGCCCGAACTCGACGCGGGCGAGCTGCTGGACGGGGAAGCCGACCTCCTTCAGCAGCCGCCGGACGATGTGCTTGCGCCCCTCGTGCAGGGTGATCTCGACCAGCACGCGCCGGCCGACCTGGTCGAAGATGCGGAACTTGTCGGCCTTGGCGGGGCCGTCGTCCAGGGTGACTCCGGCCCTGAGCCGCTTGCCGAGGTCGCGCGGGATCGGACCGTGGATCTCCGCCAGATAGGTCTTGAACACCCCGTAGGACGGGTGGGTCAGCCGGTGCGACAGCTCACCGTCGTTGGTGAGCAGGATCAGGCCCTCGGTGTCGGTGTCCAGCCGCCCCACGTGGAACAGCCGCTCGGGCACCTCCACGTAGTCGGCCAGGGACTTGCGGCCCCGCTCGTCCGCCATGGTCGACACCACGCCGCGCGGCTTGTTGATGGCGTAATAGCGCATCTCGGACCTGGTCTCGACCCGCTTGCCGTCCACATGGATGACGGCGCTCCGCGGGTCGACGCGCTCACCGAAGCGGAACACCTTGTGCCCGTTGACGGTGACGCGGCCCTCGCCGATCAGCTCCTCGCAGTGGCGGCGGCTGCCGATCCCGGCCTCGGCCAGGACCTTCTGCAGGCGTACGCCCTCGTTCTCGCTCACGCGTCCTCAACTATCTCTTCTGGAAGGTCATCGGGAAGGTAGGGGGCGAGCTCGGGAAGCTCGTCGAGATCGCGCAGCCCCAGCCGCTCCAGGAAGTACCCGGTGGTCCGGTAGAGGTGGGCCTGCGACTCCGGGTCCTGCCCGGCGTCCTCGATCAGGCCGCGCAGGGTCAGCGTCCGCATGACGCCGTCGCTGTTGACGCCGCGGATCGCCGACACGCGGGCCCGGCTCACCGGCTGCCGGTAGGCGACGACGGCGAGCGTCTCAAGTGCGGCCTGGGTGAGCCGCGCCTGCTGCCCGTCGGTGACGAACCGCTCCACCACCGGGGCGCAGACGTCCCGGGTGTAGAACCGCCAGCCGCCGGCGACCTCCCTGAGATCGAACCCCCGGCCCTGCTCGGTGTATTCCGCGGCCAGCTCCCGCAGCGTCGCGGCGACCTCGCCGCGGGGCCGCTCCAGCAGCTGCGCGAGCGTCATCTCGGTGACCGGCTCGTCCACCACGAGCAGGATCGCCTCGATCGAGGCGCGCAGCCCCGGAAGCTCCGGCGCGTCCGCGCCGGGTTCCTCACTCATCGTCTTCCTCGTCCTTCCGGCTCTTCTCGTCGGGTCCGGCGGCGTCCCCGGCGGCGCCCTCCGCGGGGTCCTTCTTCGCGGCGCCCTCGTAGTCGTCGCCGACCTCGACGTCGCCGTCGTCGGTTCCGGTCCAGGTGACGTGGAGCTCGCCGAGGGGCTCGTCCTGCTCGAACGTGACCGCCTGCTCCCGGTACAGCTCCAGCAGGGCCAGGAACCGGGCGACCACCTCGTAGGTGCCCTCGGCGTCGGCCGCCAGGACGCGGAAGGTGGTCCGGCGCAGCCGGCGGAGCAGCTCCACGACGATCGCGGCCTGCTCCTTGACGCTGGCCTTCGGCTGGTACATGTGCTCGACCGAGACCGACGGCGGCGTCTTCGGGGCGAGCGCCTTGGCGGCGAGCCGCGCGAACTCCTGCGGGCCGAGGCCGAGCAGCACCTCCGGCAGGAGGTTGGCGAACTTCGGCTCCATCGGGACCAGGCGCGGGAACCGGCGGCTCGCGTCGGCGACGCGCGCCGCGATCACCCGCGCGACCTCCTTGTACGCCCGGTACTGCAGCAGCCGCGCGAACAGCAGGTCGCGGGCCTCCAGCAGCGCCAGGTCCTCCTCGTCGTCGACCTCGCCGGACGGCAGCAGCCGGGCGGCCTTGAGGTCCAGCAGGGTCGCGGCGACCAGCAGGAAGTGGCTGGCCTGGTCGAGGTCCCACTCCGCGCCGTGCGAGCGGATGTGGGCGATGAAGTCGTCGGTGACCTTGTGCAGCGACACCTCGGTGATGTCGAGCTTGTGCTTGGAGATCAGTCCGAGCAGCAGGTCGAAGGGGCCCTCGAAGTTGTCCAGGCGGACGCGGAACCCCTGCTCCTCGTCGGTCTCGCGCCCCGGCTCGGGCGACGTCGCGTCCACGTCGCTCACGGTAGCGGAGAGCTCCTCGTGCCCTGTGCTCACCGGCCCCATCGTCCCATGCCCCGGCGCGCGCTCGCACCAGCCGCGATCACCGGCGGTGACGCCGCCGCGGGCGGGCGCTACCGCCCCGTCATCCGCCGGACGAGGCCTTCCGCGTAGGCGCGGGTGAAGGTGGCGGCGGGTCCGTTGATCTCCACTTCGCCGCCGGTGATGGCCTGCATCACCTGCGCGGGCTCCGACACGAGGGCCCCGCCGACGAGCATCGCCATCCGCCCGCCGGGCTCCCGGGCGGCGAAGGCCGCGGCGGCCCTGCGGGTCAGTTCGGCGAAGCGGGGCGCGTCCGCCGAGGTCAGCGTCAGCGCGACGGACCATCCGGGGCTGCCGCGCGCCGGGTCGGGCGGGACGGCCTCGATCTTCTCCAGCCGGCGCACCGCCAAGGTGTCCGGACCCAGCGTGTAGCACTCGGAGGCGCCCGTGACGGTGACGGCGCCGCCCGCGCACGGCGGGGCGGTCACGCTCGCCACGAGCTGGAACGTCAACGGCACGCGCAGGTCGACCGGGCCGGACGAGGCGGCGGCCGAGGAGCCGCCGTCCTCGCGCAGGACCAGATAGGCCCCGAGGCCGCAGACCGCGACCAGCACCACGGCGGTCACCGCGACCAGCACGATGACCAGCGGGCCCCGCCCCCGGGTCGGCGAGGGCGGCGGGAGGGCGCCGGGCGGCGGGCCGTACGGCGCGGGCGGGGGGTGGCCCATGGTGCGCTCCCTCGGGATCAGCGGCGGCCGGGCGGCCTCACTCGAACTCGGCCCACCGGATGAGGACCTCGCGGGCGAGGCTGCGGTAGGCGTTCGCGCCCATCGAGCTGGGGTCGAAGAAAGTGATCGGCTCCCCCGCGACGGTCGCGTCGGGGAACCGCACCGTACGGTTGATCACGGTGTGGAACACCTTGTCGCCGAACGCCTCGACGATGCGCCCGAGGACCTCCCGGGTGTGCAGCGTCCGCGAGTCGTACATGGTGCCGAGGACGCCGTCGATGACCAGGCCCGGGTTGATCCGGCCCTGCACCTTCTCGATCGTCTCCATCAGCAGCGCGACGCCGCGCATCGCGAAGTACTCGCACTCCAGCGGGATCAGCACGCCCTCGCTGGCGGCCAGCGCGTTCACGGTGAGCAGGCCGAGCGAGGGCTGGCAGTCGATGAGGATGTAGTCGTAGTGGTCGACCGCCGACTTCAGCGCGCCCTGCAGGATGTACTCGCGGCCGACCTCGTGGACGAGCTGGACCTCGGCGCCGGACAGGTCGATGTTGCTCGGCAGCAGGTCCATCCCGTCGACGCCGGTCTCGATGACGACGTCCTCCCACTCGGTGTCGCGTTCGAGCAGCAGGTTGTGGATCGTCACCTCGAGCTGGCGGGGGTCGCCCTTGCCGAGGCCCACCGACAGGGCGCCCTGCGGGTCGAAGTCGACGAGCAGGACGCGGCGGCCGTACTCGGCGAGCGCGGCGCCCAAATTGATCGTCGTGGTGGTCTTGCCGACGCCGCCCTTCTGGTTGCACACGGCCACGATCCGCGCGGGCCCGTGCTCGGCCAGCGGCTCCGGCTCCGGGAACACCGGCACGGGTCGCTGAGTGGGCCCGAGGGCGCGACTCGGGTCGGTCTCTATGGTGGCGGAGGAGAGGACTCCATCCGCACTGTTAGTGCTGGTCACCAGATCCCTCCCCGGCGGCCTGGAAATGCCATCCAGAACGGGGACTCTAGGCCCGTCCACCCCGTCGCTCAAGCCGACGCGCAACGAACGTCGCGATTTGTCGATGTGCCGGATGGCCCGATTCGTCCCTTAGTGCCTGTCCGCCGCGCCCGCGGAGCGGGTCAGTTCCGCGCCCTCGGGTGCGAGGTCGCGTACACCTCGCGCAGCAGCTGGACGGTGACGAGAGTGTAGACCTGCGTGGTGGTGACCGAGGCGTGCCCCAGCAGTTCCTGGACGACGCGGACGTCGGCCCCGCCGTCCAGCAGGTGCGTGGCGAACGAGTGCCGCAGCGTGTGCGGGGACACCTCCGACAGCTGCGCCCGGTCGGCGGCGGCGCGCAGCACCATCCAGGCGCCCTGCCGCGACAGCCGTCCGCCGCGCGCGTTCAGGAACAGCGCCGGGCCGCCCCGCCCGGCCCCGGCCAGCTCGGGGCGGGCCCGCACCAGGTAGGCGTCCACGGCCTCGCGGGCGTAGTCGCCGATGGGCACGACCCGCGCCTTGCCGCCCTTGCCGGCCACGCGGGCGAACCCGTCCCGCAGGTCGAGGTCGTCGACGTCCAGGCCGACGGCCTCGGAGATGCGCGCGCCCGACCCGTAGAGCAGCTCCAGCAGCGCCCGGTCGCGCAGGCCGCGCGCGGTGCCGGGGTCGCCGGACGGACCGGCCGCCGCCGCCAGCAGGCGCTCGACGTCCTCCAGCGAGATCGCCTTCGGCAGCCGGCGCGGCGGCGTGGGCGGCTTGACGTCATGGGCGGGGTCGCCGGCGGCGAGCCCCTCGCGCAGCGCGAACCGGTGCAGCCCCCGGACCGCCACCAGCGCCCGCGCCGCCGAGCCCGCCGACAGCGGCGGATGCTCCCCGTCGCCCTCGCGCAGCCCCACCAGGAACGCGCGGACGTCCTCCTCCGCGATCTCCCCGACGGCCTCCCGGCCCCGCCCCGCCTGCACCTGCGCGTAGCGGCGCAGGTCGCGGCGGTAGGAGCTGAGCGTGTTGGCGGCGAGACCGCGCTCGACGGCCAGGTGCCCCAGGTAGGCGCGCACGGCCGAGTCGAGCGCGGACCCAGCGCCGGCGTCGCGTTCGGGGCGCCGCGCGGTGCTCCGGGAGGACGGGCTCGGGGACAGGACGGCACCTCTTCCGGCCGTGGGCTCCGGGGACCCGCCCATCATGCCCCCTCCGGCGACCGGAGGGGGACCTCATCCGGCTCAGTCCTCCGGCGCGTCGACGGGGCGCAGGTCCGCGAAACCCGAGTCGCGTGCGGCGCGCACCGCGAGGACCCCCATGCACGCGATCATGTTGTGCAGCTCACCGGCGAACACCTTGCGGACCGCCTCCTCCAGCGGCACCCACACGACCGGCATGTCGGCCTCCTCGTGGACGCGCTCGAAGTCGATCTCGTCGGCCGGGACCTCGGTGAGACCGCGCGCAAGGAAGATCCGGATGCGCTCGTCGGCCATGCCGGGCGACGGGAAGACGTCGATCAGGGTGTCCCAGCGCTCGGCGCGGTACCCGGCCTCCTCCAGCAGCTCCCGCTCGGCGAGCTTGTGCAGGGGCTCGCCCTCCACGTCCCGCAGACCGGCGGGCGCCTCCCACAACTGCCGCGCCACCGGGTGCCGGTACTGCCGCAGCAGCAGCACCCGGTCGCGGTCGTCGACGGCGATGACGCCGACCGAGCCGGTGTGCTCGATGACGTCCCGCGTCACGGCCTCGGTGCCCTCGCCGCGCGGCATCTCCACCCGGTCGCTGCGGACGCTGAAGACGCGCCCCCGGAAGGGCGTGGAGGACTCCACGACCTTCCAGCGGTCGGGACGGTCGCGGACGTCGCCCGGGCCCAGCTCCTCGCCGCCGCTCACGAGGCGTCCCCGTCCGCGCGGGCCTCGGCGTAGCCGAGGGCGGCGGACACGAGGCCGGTGAACAGCGGATGCGGGCGGGTCGGACGGGACCGGAACTCCGGGTGCGCCTGGGTCCCGACGAAAAACGGGTGCTGCTCGCGGGGCAGCTCGACGTACTCCACCAGGCGGCCGTCGGGCGACAGGCCCGAGAACCGCAGCCCCGCCTGCTCCAGTCGCTCGCGGTAGGAGTTGTTGACCTCGTAGCGGTGCCGGTGCCGCTCGGACACCTTCGCCTCCCCGTACAGCTCCCGCACGACCGACCCGTCGGCCAGGTCGGCCGGGTAGAGGCCGAGCCGCATCGTGCCGCCCATGTCGCGCTCCCCCGCCACGACGTCGAGCTGGTCGGCCATGGTGGCGACGACGGGATGCGCGGTCGTGGCGTCGAACTCGGAGCTGCCGGCGTCGGCGAGCCCGCCGAGGGTCCGCGCCGCCTCGATGACCATGCACTGGAGCCCGAGGCAGATGCCGAGCAGCGGAACCCGGTTCTCGCGGGCGTGCCGGATGGCGCCGAGCTTGCCCTCGATGCCCCGGACGCCGAACCCGCCCGGGACCAGGACGCCGTCGACGCCGTCCAGCTCCCGCTTGGCGCCCTCAGGCGTCTCGCAGTCGTCGCTCTTCACCCAGCGGATGTGCACCTTGGCGTCGTTGCCGAACCCGCCGTGCCGCAGCGCCTCGGTGACCGACAGGTACGCGTCGGGCAGGTCGATGTACTTGCCGACCAGCGCGATCGTGACCTCGCGGGCGGGCTTGTGGACGCGGCGCAGCAGCTCGTCCCACGCGCCCCAGTCGACGTCGCGGAACGGCAGGTCCAGGCGGCGCACCACGTAGGCGTCCAGGCCCTCCGAGTGCAGCACCTTCGGGATGTCGTAGATGCTGGCGGCGTCCACCGCGGACACCACGGCCTCGCGGTCGACGTCGCACATCAGGCTGATCTTCTGCTTGAGCCCGTCGGTGATCGGCCGGTCCGACCGGCACACGATCGCGTCGGGCTGGATGCCGATGGAGCGCAGCGCGGCGACCGAGTGCTGCGTCGGCTTGGTCTTCAGCTCGCCGGACGGCCCGATGTAGGGCAGCAGCGACACGTGCAGGAAGAAGCAGTTCTCCCGGCCGATCTCGTGCCGGATCTGCCGCACCGACTCCAGGAACGGCAGCGACTCGATGTCGCCGACCGTCCCCCCGACCTCGGTGATGACGATGTCGACGTCGCCGTCGTCGGCCATCCCCCGGATCCGGTCCTTGATCTCGTTGGTGATGTGCGGGATCACCTGCACGGTGTCGCCGAGGTACTCCCCGCGCCGCTCCTTGGCGATCACGTTGGAGTACACCTGGCCGGTGGTGACGTTCGCCGACCCGTGCAGCTCCGTGTCGAGGAACCGCTCGTAGTGCCCGATGTCCAGATCGGTCTCGGCGCCGTCGTCGGTGACGAAGACCTCGCCGTGCTGGAACGGGTTCATCGTTCCGGGGTCGACGTTGAGGTAGGGGTCGAGCTTCTGCATGGTGACCCGGAGGCCGCGGAGGGCGAGAAGCCGCCCGAGGCTGGACGCCGTCAGACCCTTGCCGAGGCTTGAGGCGACACCGCCGGTGACGAAGAGATGCTTGGTAGGACGTGACCTACCAGTGGTAGCCGAAGGCAAGAAGGCGCTCCCGTGGTCGTTACGAGGCGGACGGTACCGCACTGTCCACGGGGTTCTAGCTTATTGCATTTCTCTCCTCCTTCGGCCCGGGGGGCCTCGTTCCTACTGCGCTTCTCTCCTCCTTCGGGCCTGGCGGCCCTCCATCGTCGATAAACGCGGGCGATCGCTGGCATCGCTCCGGCTCGCCTGGCGGCTCGCTGCGCGATCAGGTTCTCGCTTCGCTCGAACCTGCCTTCGGACGCGATCGCAACCTTCCGGTCGTCGCGTGGTTGCGCCGCCACCTGATGTCAGCGCGACGGCCCCACCGGCCAGCGCGCCCGACGGCGCCCCCATCCACTGAAGCCTCACAACCCCCGCAGGCGCGCGGCCGCCTCCCCCTTGTATGCCGCCGCAGCGGCAAGAACGCGGCCGTCGCGTCTGGTGGCGACCCCACGTCCGCTGAGACCCACCCGTCCAAGAGCGCGATCGCCTTCCGCTTGCGTGGCCGGCGCGGCGGACGGATCTCGACCGCCCTGTTCGGGGGCAACCTCCATCCGCTGGCGCCTCGTCACACCCATGGGCGCGCTGACGCCTTACCCGCTGGCAGGGCTGCCGCAGTGGCAGGAAGGCGGCCGTCGTGTCCGGGGCGCCCCCTTGTCCGCTGAGACCCTGCCTCGTCCGGGGGTGTGGGCCGTCCCTACAGGCGGGGGGTGGCGGCGGTGGGCATGATGGTGCGGAGCTGGCGGGTCAGTTCGTCGATCAGGGAGCGGGCCTGGTCGGCGGCCTGGCGGGCGGCGTCGCGTTCCTGGGAGAGCTCGGCGATCTGGGCGCGCTGCTCCGTGACGGCCTGCGCCAGCTGGTCGACCCACTGGTCGCGTTCGGCGAGCTTCTCGGCGACGGCGTCGCGCTCGGCGGCCAGCTGCCGCATCGCCGCGACGGTCTGGTCGCGCTCGCGCCCGGCCTGGTCGGCGCGGCCGCGGGCCAGGGTCAGCTCGGACTCGGCACGCGCCTGCGCCTGGACGGCCCCCTCCCGGGCACGCTCGGCCGCCTCGCGCGCCTTGGCGTTGCCGTCGCGCTCCCGCTCGGCCTTCTTGGCGGCCTCCAGAGACTGGGCGGCCGTGTCGAGGGCCTGCTGCCGCTCGCCCTCGGCGGCGTCGGCGCGTCCGGCCGCCTCCTGGGCGCGGCGCTCGGCGTCCTGCATCCGGCGCTCGGCGTCCTGCACGCGGCGTTCGGCGTCCTGCGCGCGGCGCTCGTTCTCCTGCGCGCGGCGCTCGGCGACCTCGGCGCGGCGCCGGGACTCGTCGGCCTCCTTGCCCGCCGCGACGACGGCGTGCTGGAGGTTCTGCGCGGTCATCTCAGCATCGGTGACCTTGGCGCGGAGCCCCGCCAGCTCGGCGTGCGCGGTCTCCAGCGCGCGGGACAGCTCCCCGGCCTGCTCGGCGACGCGGTCGCGCTCGGCCTCGGCGGAGCGGCGGCCGCCGACGGCGTCCTCGACGGCGCGCAGGGCGTCGTCGCGGGCCTCGCTCATGGCGTCGCGCTGCTGGATCGCCTGCCGGACGGTCGCCTCGGCCTCGGCGACGCGCCGCTCGGCCTGCTCGGCCTGCGCCTGGAACTGCTCCATCTGCGCGCGGGCCTGGTCGGCCTGCGCGCGGGCCTGGTCGGCCTGGACGCGCGCCTGCTCGGCCTGACCGCGGGCCTGGTCGGCCTGGACGCGGCCCTGCTGGGCCTGGTTCCAGGCAGCGGCAGCGTCGCGCTGGGCGTTCTCCTTCTCCGTCTGGAGCGCCGCGATCTGCGTGACGGCCTCGTTCTGCACCTCGGCCGCGCGGCGCTCCGCGTCGGCGACCTGGCGCTCGGCCTCCACGGCGCGCCGCTCCGCCTGCTCGGCCTGGCCGCGGGCGCGCTGCACCTCGCCCCAGGCGGCGGCCGCGTCGCGCTGCGCCGACTCCTTCTCCGCCTGGACGGCCGCGATCTGCGCCGCGGACTCGGTCTGCGCCTCGGTGACGCGCCGCTCCGCCTCCACCGCGCGGCGGTCGGCCTGCTCGGCCTGGCCGCGGGCGCGCTGCACCTCGCCCCAGGCGGCGGCCGCGTCGCGCTGCGCCGACTCCTTCTCCGCCTGGACGGCCGCGATCTGCGCCGCGGTCTCGGTCTGCGCCTCGTTGACCTTGCGCTCCCCGGCGGCGAGCGCGTCGCCGATGAGGTCGGCCATCTGGCGGAGCCGCTCGACGATGTCCCAGGGCTGGGCCTCGGCCTGCTCGACGTCGGGGCGCACGATCTCCCCCGTCTGCCCGTGCCGGCCCGCCTGGGCGGGCTGTCCGGGCTTGGCCATCTGGATGGGCTGCTGGGCGGACGGCAGCGACTGCTGCGCGCCGCCCGGGTCGCGTCCCATGGCGGGCCAGGGAGTCGCCGCGTCGGGGACTCCTCGGGAACCGCCGGATCCGTTCAGCTCGCTCACCGGTCTCCTCGCCTCCCGGACGGGAGCGGACCGACCGGCGGCACGCCGCTCGCCCTGCTCGCAGCGTTCCCGGCCCGACGGCTCGTCACTTCGCTCACGTGTCTCCTCGCCCGGCGGCGCACGGCCGCGTTCGCGGGGGTCGTTGTGCACATCTCGCTCGCTCCGCTGCCGGCCCTGTGGCTCCTCGCTTCGCTCACTAGGAGCACTCTAGTCCCGACCAGCGGAACGTTTGCCCAGTTTGGGGTTTGCCCTCTCCACGCCGGTCCGGCGTTCGCGCACGCAGGACGCCTGATCACCCTCCGCGCGACCCGTCCGGGAGGTGCCGTGGGTCACATCCGACCTCGGCGCCGGCCGGATGGAACAATCGCGCCCCATGGAGCTTCGCACGCTGTACCCGCCGATCGAGCCCTACGACTCCGGGCTGCTCGACGTCGGCGACGGAAACCGTATCTACTGGGAGGTCTGCGGGAACCCGGACGGCAAGCCCGCGGTGATGCTGCACGGCGGGCCCGGCGGGGGGTGCAGCCCCGCGCACCGCCGGCAGTTCGACCCGGAGGCGTACCGGATCGTCCTGTTCGACCAGCGCAACTGCGGCCGCAGCCTGCCGCACGCGAAGGACCCGGAGGTGTCGCTGGAGAGCAACACCACCTGGAACCTGGTCGCCGACATGGAGCGGCTCCGCGAGCACCTCGGCATCGAGCGCTGGCTGGTGTTCGGCGGGAGCTGGGGCAGCGCCCTGTCGCTGGCGTACGCGCAGACGCATCCCGACCGGGTGACCGAGCTGGTGCTGCGCGGCATCTTCACCCTGCGGCCGTTCGAGCTGTACTGGTTCTACCAGGAGGGCGCGTCGCTGATCTTCCCCGACCTGTGGGAGAAGTACGTCGAGCCGATCCCCGAGGACGAGCGCGAGGACCTCATCTCGGCGTTCCGCGAGCGGCTCGAGTCGCCGGACCCCGAGGTGCGGATCACCGCCGCCAAGGCGTGGGCGACGTGGGAGGGCTCGACGCTGACGCTGCGGCCGGACCCGGAGATGGCGGGCGGCTTCGGCGAGCCGGAGTACGCCGTCGCGTTCGCCCGCATCGAGAACCACTACTTCACCAACGAGGGCTTCCTCGAGGAGGACCAGCTGATCCGGGACGTGGACCGGATCCGCCACATCCCGGCCGTGATCGTGCAGGGCCGGTACGACATGTGCACGCCGGTCGCGACGGCGTGGGACCTGCACCGCGCGTGGCCCGAGGCGGACTTCCACATCGTCGACGACGCGGGGCACGCCTACAGCGAGCCCGGGATCCTGCACCACCTGATCGAGGCGACCGACCGCTTCGCCGGGAAGATGTGACACTTCGTCATCGCTTGATAACATCGCGTCATCGGACGTCGCGGGGCCGTCGTTGAATCGGTCTCGCCGACTACGAGCTTCCGTGTGTCCGTAACCGGGTCGGGGTCCGGTTTGCCCGTCCGGTCCCCGCCACCCGGAAGCGGACCAAAATCCCCATTTCCTAACTCGTTAGCAAGCACGGCCTTACCCTCCGGAGAGCGCACCTGCCCCCAGGGGTCAGTACAGACGGCCCCGTGGAGCGTTTCGGCCCACACCCGCCCCACCCCGCCCGGGCGCGGCGCAACCTCCCGCGATGCGGAGTGACGCCCGCCGCACCCGCCCCGTTGACACCCCATCTGTGTGACTTACCTCACACAACCGATACGAAAAAGCCCTCCCGACCCCGCGACGAAACGTTAAGGTCGCATTCAGGAAGCATGCTGGCAACATCTCCGGCGCACCCGGAAGTACCTCCTGCGTATCCCGGGGAAAAGCGGATCGCGGCCCGCGGCAAGACCGCCCAAATTGCACCCGAATCGGGAAAGCGTCTAACCATACCCAGTGGTGAGCGGGCTAAACATCTCGTCGATAACATCTATCTGCGATCACCGCGCGAGATTCGCTAAATTGCCTGGACATGGCAGCGCAACCCCTGGAATCACCGACCCGACGCCCCGGGAACAACGAGACGAACGCGGAAGTGCAACTCCAGGTGCCGAGCCTCGCCGATGGACCCGCGCTTTGGCGGCTCGCCCGGGACTCACGCGTCCTGGACGTCAACTCGCCGTACAGCTACGCGCTCTGGTGCCGCGATTTCGCGGACACTTCCGTCGTCGCGCGTGACGGCTCGGACCCGTGCGGCTTCATCACCGGTTACGTCCGCCCGTCCCGTCCGGACACCTTCTTCGTGTGGCAGGTCGCCGTCGACCACGACCACCGGGGACAGGGCCTCGCCCGCCGCATGCTCGACAGCCTGGCCGACCGCCTCGGCCCCCGCGGGCTGCGGTACATGGAGGCCACGGTCACGCCGGACAACGCCGCCTCCACCGCCATGTTCGAATCCTTCGCCAGGGCCCGCGGGTGCGAGCTCGCCCGCAGCCCGCTGTTCGCCGCGGAGCACTTCCCCGAGGGGGGACACGAGCCCGAGGTGCTCTTCAGGATCGGCCCGATCGCCGCCGCGAACTGACCTACGCTCCACGCCCCCCATCCGCTCCTCTCCGACCCTGCCTGGAGGCAGACATGGACGTTTTCGACCGCATGGAATCGGAAGTCCGCGGCTACTGCAGAAGCTGGCCCACGGTGTTCGCCACCGCGCAGGGCAGCCACATGACCGACGAGAACGGCAAACGCTACCTCGACTTCTTCGCCGGCGCCGGAACCCTCAACTACGGGCACAACAACCCGGGGCTGAAACGCCGGCTGATGGACTACCTCGCCAGTGACGCCGTCGTGCACGGGCTCGACATGTACACCACGGCCAAGCGGGAGTTCCTGGAACGCTTCAACGAGTACGTCCTGGCGCCCCGCGACCTCGACTACAAGGTCCAGTTCCCCGGGCCCGCGGGGAACAACTCGGTCGAGGCGGCCCTGAAGCTGGCGCGCAAGTACACCGGCCGGGAGACCATCGTCAGCTTCACCAACGCCTTCCACGGGATGACGCTCGGCGCGCTCGCCGTCACCGGCAACTCGATGAAGCGCACCGGCGCGGGCGTGCCGCTCGGGCACGGCGTGGCGATGCCCTACGACAACTACCTCGACGGCAGGACGCCCGACTTCCTGCTCTTCGAGACGATGCTGGACGACAGCGGCAGCGGCCTGGACAAGCCCGCCGCCGTCATCGTGGAGACCGTGCAGGGCGAGGGCGGCATCAACGTGGCCACCGCCGAGTGGCTGCGGGGCCTGCAGGACCTGTGCCACCGGCAGGACATCCTGCTCATCGTCGACGACGTGCAGATGGGGTGCGGCCGCACCGGGCCGTTCTTCAGCTTCGAGGAGGCCGGGATCACCCCGGACATCGTCTGCCTGTCCAAGTCCCTGAGCGGCTACGGGCTGCCCTTCGCGATCACGCTGATGAAGCGCGAGCTGGACGTGTGGGAGCCGGGCGAGCACAACGGCACCTTCCGCGGCTTCAACCCGGCGTTCATCACCGCCGTCGCCGCGCTGGAGGACTACTGGACCGGCGACGACTTCGAGAAGCAGACCCTCGCCAAGGGCCAGCAGGTCCAGGCGGCGCTGAACGAGATCGCGATCGCGCACGCCGGCGCCATCGACTGCGTCCGCGGCCGCGGCCTGGCGTGGGGCCTGGTGATGAAGGACCCGGAGGCCGCGACGCAGGTGTGCGGCGAGGCGTTCGCCCGCGGGCTGCTGATGGAGACCTCCGGCCCCGAGGGCGAGGTCGTCAAGCTGCTGCCGCCGCTCACCACGGCCGAGTCCGACCTGGCCACCGGCCTGGAGATCATCGCGGACTCCGTGGAGGCCGTCCGCCAGAAGGTCACCGCCTGAGCCCGCCCGGCATCGACACAGCAGAGGAGTTTCAATGATCGTTCGTTCCCTCGGAGAGATCATCGGCACGGAGCGCGACGTGCAGGCGCCGACCTGGTGCAGCCGCCGCTTCGTCCTGGCCAAAGAGGGCGTCGGGTTCTCGCTGCACGAGACGATCCTGTACGCGGGGACCGAGACGAAGATGTGGTACGCCAACCACATCGAGGCCGTGTACTGCGTCGAGGGCCAGGGCGAGCTGACCAACGACGAGACGGGCGAGAAGCACAAGATCGAGCCGGGCGTGATGTACCTGCTCGACGGCCACGAGCACCACACCCTGCGCGCCCACACCGACGTGCGCACCGTCTGCGTGTTCAACCCGCCCTGCACCGGCCGGGAGGTCCATGACGAGAACGGTGTCTACCCCCTGCTGACCGAGGAGGACGCATGAGCATCATCGAGTCCCATCCGACGATCGACGACGCCTACCCGACCCGGAAGGCCTCCGAGGCCGCGCTGCTGTACCGCCAGGACCCGGTCGTGTACGGCAGGGCGGAGGACGGGCCCATCGACGGTGCGACCCTCGACTCCTTCGAGGCCAACGGGTTCCTGTCGGTCGACCAGCTGCTCGCGCCGGAGGAGGTCGAGGACTTCCGGGCCGAGCTCCGCCGGCTGTCGTCGGACCCGCAGATCCTGGCCGACGAGCGCACGGTGACCGAGCGCGGCTCGGACGAGGTCCGCTCCATCTTCGAGGTGCACAAGATCAGCGAGGTGTTCGCCGGACTCGTCCGCGATCCCCGCGTGGTCGGCCGGGCGAGGCAGATCCTCGGCTCGGATGTTTACGTGCACCAGAGCCGGGTCAACTACAAGCCAGGTTTCACGGGCAAGGACTTCTACTGGCACTCGGACTTCGAGACCTGGCACGCGGAGGACGGCATGCCCCGGATGCGCGCGGTGAGCATATCCATCGCGCTCACCGAGAATTTCGTGCACAATGGCGGGCTAATGATCATGCCTGGCTCGCACAAGACCTTCGTGGCGTGTGTCGGGGAGACCCCGGACGACCACTACAAGGAGTCCCTGCGCGGACAGGAGATCGGTACGCCCGACCCCGCCAGCCTGTCCATCCTGGCCGACAAGCACGGGATCGAACTGTTCACCGGACCCGCGGGCTCGGCGACCATGTTCGACTGCAACTGCATGCACGGCTCGAACGGGAACATCACCCCGTTCCCGCGCTCCAACGTGTTCATCGTGTTCAACAGCGTGGAGAACACGTGCGTCGAGCCGTTCTCCGCCCCCGCGCCCCGTCCCTCGTTCATCGGCGCCCGTGACTTCACTCCCGTCGGAGGCGACACCGCTCCGGAGGGGACCGCCGGCGCCTGAGCCGCACAACTCGATAACCCGATCCACCCCGCTCCGCGCCCGCAAGGGGGCCGTCCGGCCTCCCTGCGGGCGCGGAGCGCACCCATCACCAGGAGTTCGACGATGACTTCCTCGAGACGCGACTTCCTCCGCACCGCCGTCCTGCTGTCCGCCGCGGCGCCGCTGGCCGCGGCGGGCTGCTCCACGACGGATCCGGCGAAGGAGAAGGCCGGCGGCGGGACGCTGCAGAAGGCCAAGGACTCCGGGACGATCACGGTCGGGTTCGCCAACGAGGCCCCCTACGGCTTCACCGACAAGTCCGGGAAGCTGACCGGCGAGGCCCCCGAGCTCGCGCGCGCCATCTTCAAGAACCTCGGCATCGACGAGATCAAGGGCGTCCAGGTCGACTTCGGGGGGCTCATCGGCGGGCTCAACGCCAAGCGCTTCGACGCGATCGCCGCCGGCATGTTCATCACGCCGGAGCGGTGCGCCTCCGCGGCGTTCGCCAACCCCGAGTACGTCGCCAAGAGCGCCTTCATGGTGCCGCAGGGCAACCCGAAGGGCCTCAAGGCCGCCGAGGACCCGGGCAAGAAGGGCGCCAAGGTCGGCGTGCTCACCGGCGCGGTCGAGGCCGGGTACGCCGAGAAGACCGGCGTCAAGAAGGGCGACATCAAGACGTTCGCCGACCAGGCGAGCGCCTACGAGGGCCTGAAGGCCGGGCGCATCGACTGCATCTGGCTGACCCGCATCTCGCTCGCCGACCTGCTGACCAAGCACAAGGGCGAGGGCTTCGAGGTCACCGACGCGTTCACCCCCGTCATCGACGGCAAGGAGCAGCTCGGCGCCGGGGCGTTCGCGTTCCGCAAGGCCGACTCTGACCTGCTGAACGCCTGGAACGGCGAGCTCGCCAAGCTCCAGCAGGGCGGCAAGCTGCTGCCGGTCCTGCAGCCGTTCGGCTTCACCCAGGCGGAGATGCCCCGGCCGGAGGACACCGCCGCCAAGTTCTGCCAGGGCTGACCCGTGTCCGAGGTCCTCGACAGCTATCCACAGTGGCTGGACGGGGCGTGGGTCACCATCCGGCTCACCCTCCTCGGCGGCGCGCTGGCGCTCGTGCTCGCGCTCGTCTTCGGGATGGCGGGCACGTCGCGGCACGCGTGGGTGCGCGGGCTGAACCGCGTGTACGTGGAGTTCTTCCGCGGCAACGCCACGCTGGTGCTGCTGTACTGGTTCTTCTACGCCCTCCCCCTGATCGGTCTCCGGTTCTCCACGATGTTCGCGGCCGTGCTGGCCCTCGGCCTGAACGTCGGCGCCTACGGCGCCGAGGTGGTGCGCGGATCGATCAACGCCGTCCCGAAGGCGCAGTACGAGGCGACGATCGCGCTGAACTTCACCCCGTTCCAGCGCATGCGGCGCGTGCTGCTGCCGCAGGCGTTCGCGCTGATGCTGCCCCCGTTCGGCAACCTGATCATCGAGCTGATGAAGGGCACCGCCATCGTGTCCCTGGTGGGTCTGGTCGACCTGACCCGCGTCTCCAAGAACATCCAGGGCAGCACCGGCCAGACGGTGGCGGCCTTCACGGTCGTGCTCGTCCTGTACTTCGTGATCGCGCAGGTCCTGCAGCTGTTCGTCCGCTACGCCGAGCGGCGCGTGGACCGGATGCTGGGCCGCAGGCTGCCCCCTGAGCAGTCCCTCAAGACGATCGCGGCCGGCGCGCCCGGGGCGGGGGTGAGCGGCTGATGAGCTGGGACTGGCACTACTCCGGCGAGATCCTGCCCGACCTGCTGGACGGGCTGCGCTACACGCTCACCGCGACGCTGCTGGGCTACGTGATCGCCCTGGTCCTCGGGCTGGTGTGGACGCTGCTGCGCCGCTCCCCCAGCCGGATCTTCAACCAGGTGATCCGGTGGGTCACCGAGTTCATCAGGTCCACGCCGCTGATCCCGCAGCTGTACTTCGTGTTCTTCGTGCTGCCCGCCTGGGGCGTGACCATCGGGTCGCTCACCGCGGGCACCATCACGCTCGGGATCCACTACTCGACCTACACGGCCGAGGTGTACCGGGCCGGCATCGCCGACGTCCCGAAGGGGCAGTGGGAGGCGTGCACCGCGCTGAACCTGCCGCGTTCGCGGGTGTGGCTGGACGTCGTCCTGCCGCAGGCGATCCGGCGGGTGATCCCGACGCTCGGCAACTATCTGATCGCGATGTTCAAGGATTCGCCGATGCTGCTGGCGATCAACGTCGCGGAGCTGCTGTTCTCCGCGTACCAGGTCGGGTCCAAGACCCTGCAGTTCCTGGAGCCGATCACCATGGTCGGCCTGTTGTTCGTCGTGGTCAGCGTCATATCCTCGATACTCGTCCGCCGCTTGGAGAGGCGTTATGCCACCAATTGACACCGACGCAGTCGACCCCGGGGGCGCGGCGGACCGCGCGGCCCCGGAAGGCGCCGCAACGGCGCACGATCCCGTCCCGGGCGAGGCGGCCGCCGACGCGGGCGTGTCCACGGAGAAGGGCGCCGCCACGAAGGCCGAGCCGGCCGCGGAGCTGCCGCGCGGCGAGGCGCCGGGCATCCGCTTCGAGAAGGTGGTGAAGCGGTTCGGCTCCAACGTGGTGCTCCGCGAGCTCGACTTCACCGTGGCGCCCGGGGAGCGGGTGACGCTCATCGGGCCGAGCGGGTCGGGCAAGACCACGATCCTGCGGCTGCTGATGACGCTGGAGAAGCTCGACGACGGGCTGATCTGGATCGGCGACGAGACGCTGTGGCACATGGACCGCGGCGGCAAGCGCGTCCCGGCGAACCAGAAGCACCTGCACGAGATGCGCAAGCAGGTCGGCATGGTGTTCCAGCAGTTCAACCTGTTCCCGAACATGAACGTGCTGCGCAACCTCACCGAGGGGCCGGTGCGCGTGCTCGGGGTGTCCAAGGACGAGGCGGTCGAGCGGGCCCGCGGCCTGCTGGACCTGGTCGGCCTGGCGGACAAGGAGAACGCGCACCCCACCCAGCTGTCGGGCGGCCAGCAGCAGCGGGTGGCGATCGCGCGGGCGCTGGCCATGCAGCCGAGGGTGCTGCTGCTGGACGAGGTCACCTCGGCGCTCGACCCCGAACTCGTGGTCGGCGTCCAGGACCTGCTGCGCGACATCGCGCGGCAGAGCGACCTGACCCTGCTCTGCGTCACCCACGAGATGGCCTTCGCCAAGGACATCTCCGACCGGGTGCTGATGTTCGACCAGGGCCAGATCGTCGAGGAGGGGCCCCCGGACCAGATCTTCGGCGAGCCGTCCGAGCAGCGCACCCGCGACTTCCTGCAGGCCGTCCTCGCCTCCTGACCGGTCCGGGCCCGCCGGCCGTGACCGCGTCCCCCGCGTCGCCCGCGTCCCCGTCGCCCCGGGGACGCGGGCGACTCCCTTTGCGGGGCCGCCCGCGCGGGGCGGCGTCCGGGCCGGCGATCACCCCGCCCGCTCCCCTACCGAACGCGATTCTGTACCGTGGCGCCGACGGACGAGGAGAGCGAGGCGATGGGCACTTCGATCGTGGGGCTCGGCATGACCGAGCTCGGCAGGGTCTACGGGCGCAGCCCGCGGCGGCTCGCCGCCGACGCGGTGCGGCTGGCCGCCGCCGACGCGGGCCTGGCGCTCGGCGACCTGGACGGGCTGCTGGTCAGTCACGGCCTGGGCGGCTCGCCCGGGATCGAGCTGGCCGACACGCTCGGCCTGCGCGACCTGCGGCTGCTGGCCCTGGTCAACTCCTTCGGCGCGACGGCCGGGGCGATGGTCTCGTACGCGGCGATGGCGGTGCTGAACGGTTCGGCGACCACGGTCGCGTGCGTGTTCGCGGACGCGCCGCTGAAGCCGAAGCAGTCGGCGGGCTCGGCCTACAACCGCGACGGCCGCGGGAAGGAATGGTACGGGTTCGGGGGGATGACGGCGGCGCTCGGTCTGCGCAGCGTGAACTCCCACTACGCCCTCGCCGCCCAGCGGCACATGGCCCGCTACGGCACGACGAGCGAGCAGCTCGGCGCGATCGCCGTGGCGACCCGGCGGTGGGCCGCCGGCAACCCGCTCGCCCAGATGCGCGAGCCGATCACGATCGAGGACCACCAGCGCTCCCGCTGGGTGTCCGAGCCGCTGCACCTGCTGGACTGCTGCCTGGTGTCCAACGGCGCCGTCGCCGTCATCGTGACGAGCGCCGACCGGGCCCGCGACCTGGCGCGCCCGCCCGTGCACCTGTGGGGCTGGGGGCAGGGGCACCCGGGTCACCGCAAGGAGCGCGGCAGCGACTTCGGCCTGACGACGGGCGCCGCGGCGTCCGGCGCGGCGGCGATGAAGATGGCCGGCGTCACCGTCGCCGACGTGGACGTGTGCGAGCTGTACGACTGCTACACCTACACGGTCCTGGTGACGCTGGAGGACTACGGGTTCTGCGCCAAGGGCGAGGGCGGCGCGTTCGCCGCGTCCGGCGCGCTCGGGCCCGGCGGGCCGCTGCCGACCAACACCGGCGGCGGGCAGCTGTCGGCGTACTACATGTGGGGCATGACGCCCCTGTCGGAGGCCGTGATCCAGGCGCGGGGGGACGGCGGGGAGCGGCAGGCGCCCTCCACCGACGTGATCCTCGTCAGCGGGAACGGCGGGATCCTCGACCACCACTCCACGCTGGTCGTCAGCCCGCACGAGAAGGGGGCCTAGGCATGGACGTCGGCGTTCTGCGGCGGGACGGGCGGACCGACCCGTTCTTCGACGGCACGGCCGCCGGCCGGCTCGTCGTCCGGCGCTGCGAGGCGTGCGACCGGTGGTTCGCGCCGGACGCGAGCGGCTGCCCCGGATGCGGCGAGGAGGACCTCGGCTGGGCCGAGGCGAGCGGCGCGGCGACCCTGGTGACCTGGACGGTCCTGCCCAAGGAGCCACCCGTGTTCCTGGCGCTGGTCGAGCTGGCCGAGGGGCCGTGGCTGCACGCCCGCCTCGACGGCGTGGAGCGCGCGGACCTGCGGGAGGGGCTCGCGCTGCGCGCGGCGTTCGAGCATCCGGACGAGGGCGAGTCGTACGTGCTGTTCCGCCCCTGGACCGAACGCGGTTCGGTCCGTTAGCGTCGGGCCATGAACACCGAGGTCTGCGCACGGTTCGGCATCGAGTTCCCGCTGTTCGCCTTCAGCCACTGCCGCGACGTCGTCGCCGCCGTCACCAACGCCGGCGGGTTCGGCGTCCTCGGCGCCGTCGCGTACACCCCGGACCGGCTCGAAGAGGAGCTGCGCTGGATCGACGACCACGTGGGCGGCCGCCCCTACGGCGTCGACGTGCTCGTCCCCGGCAAGATCGACAAGGCGGCGGAGGGCGGCGGCGGCCTGGACGCCCTGCTCGCCGCCGTCCCCGACGAGCACTGGAACTTCCTCGTCGGACTGTTCGCCAGGTACGACGTCCCGCTGCCCGACTTCGAGAAGGCGAAGCGGTCCAACGCGCGCGGCGGGGCGCAGGTCACCAAGGAGGGCGCCACCGAGCTGATCGACGTGTCGCTCGCCCACCCGATCGGCCTCATCGCCAGCGCCCTCGGCACCCCTCCGCCGCTGATGGTGGAGAAGGCCAAGGCCGCCGGGATCCCCGTCGCCGCGCTGGTCGGCACGTCCGAGCACGCCCGCCGCCAGGTCGCCGCCGGCGTCGACCTCGTCGTCGCGCAGGGCGGGGAGGCCGGCGGGCACACCGGCGAGATCTCCACGATGGTGCTCGTCCCCGAGGTGGTCGACACGGTCGCGCCGGTGCCCGTCCTCGCCGCGGGCGGGATCGCCACCGGACGCCAGATGGCCGCGGCCCTGGCGCTCGGCGCGTCCGGCGTGTGGTGCGGCTCGGTGTGGCTCACCACCGAGGAGGCCGAGACGTCCCCGCCGGTCAAGGAGAAGCTGCTCGCCGCCACGTCCCGCGACACGATCCGGTCGCGATCGCGGACCGGCAAGCCCGCACGGCAGCTGCGGTCCGCGTGGACGCAGGAGTGGGAGGGCCCGGACAGCCCCGGCCCGCTCGGCATGCCGCTCCAGATGATCGTGGCGGAGGGCGCCATGCGGCAGATCACCAAGGTGGCCGAGTCCGGCAATCCGGGCGCCCGCGCCCTGGCGAACTACTTCGTCGGCCAGTGCGTCGGCCTGATGAACACCGTCAAGCCCGCCCGCCAGGTCGTCTACGACATGGTCGAGGACTTCGCCGACGCGGTGGAGCGCCTCAACCGCATCACCGGCGAGGAGTCGGCCACTCAGCCCTGAGGGCGTCGAGATGACCGGGCCGGGCCCGCCGGTCCGGCCCGGCAAGGGCGACGCCCCGGCCCCGGCGCCCGCTCAGTGCTTCCCTTCGGCGTACCAGATGGTGCTGCGGAGGTCGGTCCCCCTGATCACCTGGACGCGCCAGGGCTCCAGCCGCAGGACGTGCAGTTCCGGGTCCTCCGGCCCGCCGCGCCAGAACCGGCCCAGGTCGTACCCGGCGCCCCGCGGGCTCGTCCGCCGGTAGAGGTCCCAGACGCGGCGCTTGGTCTCCAGGTCGTCGTCCCAGGCGGCGACGGCGTCGATGCTGACCGCGTTCTGCCTCGGCGTCCAGTAGGAGAACGTGGTGTGCGGATTGCCGGCCAGATGCGCGGCCTTCACGGGCGTCCGGTATGTGGCGAGCCAACCCAGCGGGCGGCCGTCGCCGGTCTCCCAGACGGGGATGAGCACACGCGCGCGGGGCCGGCCCTTCGCGTCGACGGTGGTCATGGTCGCGTACACGATGTCGCCGATGTAGGCGTCGAACTGATCCCTGATCTCGGTGAACGACTTCACCTTCGTGGCCACTGGCGTCTCCCTTCCCGATCAGGCGGCGGTCTCGGCGGGCTCGGCGAGCGGGCTCCAGTCCGGGGTCGCGTCATCCGGGGTCGCGGGCGAGCGGAGGCCGAACGCGACCACGACCGCGCCCAGCACCGCCGCCGCGACCGGGACGGCGAGGGCGGTGCGCAGGGCGTCCAGGCCCGTTCCCGCGCCGAGGTCCTCCAGCCGGACCACCCCGTACGCCAGCAGCAGCATCGCCCCCGTGACGGTCAGTGCCCCGGCGATGTCGAAACCGCCCGGGCTCCGCACCGCGCCCGCGCCGGGGAGCAGGGCCGGCGCCGCCACCAGGATCAGCGCCGCCATGATGACCGGCGCGAAGAACACCCACCTCCAGCCGAAGGACGCGAGCATGCCCCCGGCCACCAGCCCCAGCGAGAACCCGCCCGCCGCCGTCCCCGCGTAGACGCCCAGTGCCCGGGTGCGCGCCGGCCCCTCGGGGAAGGTGGAGGTGACCAGCGCCAGCCCGGCGGGCGCCATGAACGCGGCCGCGACGCCCGTGAGGAAACGCGCGGCCAGCAGCATCCAGCCCCCGGTGGCGAATCCGCCGACGCCGGAGAAGACCAGGAAGACCGACAGCCACAGGACGAACATCCGCCGGTGCCCCAGCAGGTCGGCGGCCCGGCCGCCCAGCAGCATGAAACCGCCGTAGCCGAGCACGTACGCGCTCACCACGCCGCCGAGCATCCCCGTGGACAGGCCCAGGTCGGCGCGGATCGACGGCAGCGCGACGTTCAGCATCGCGACGTCGATCCCCTCTAGGAAGATCGCGCCGCACAGCACCATCAGGACGCCCCCTGCGCGCCCGTTCATTCGCTCGCTCGAATCGGACATCGTCGCCCGGCACTCCTTCGACGGAACCGGACGGGGTGGTTCCCCAGGTGACGGCCGGTTCCCTCCTGTCACCGGCCACATCGTCCGGCACTGTCGGTGAGATCAGAAGACGGCACTTCCGAGTCCCCCGGTTACCGCGCGGATACCGGCGCCGACGACGGCGTTCTCCGGGGGACCGGCGCGGACCGCGAGGTACATGATCAACCGTGTGCGACGATGGCGGGTTGCCCGTTCCCCAGCCCATCGCGGCCGATCCGCCCGGCGTGGTCCCCAGGCCGTGGATCACGCAGTGGTGGCGTGACCTGGCGTTCGTCCACTGGGCCGTGGAGCCGCGACGGGTGGCGCCGCTGCTACCGAAGGGCGTCGCTCCGGACACACTGCACGGGGCCACCTATGTCGGTCTCATCGCGTTCAGGATGGACCGGGTCGGGTGGTTCAGGCTGCCCGGCGTCCCGTACTTCGGGACGTTCCCGGAAACGAACGTGCGGCTGTACTCGGTGGACGCGCAGGGGCGGCGCGGCGTGGTCTTCCGGTCGCTGGACGCCGCGCGGCTGCTGCCCGTGCTGATCGCGAGGGCCGGGGTCCGGCTGCCGTACCAGTGGGCGCGCATGGCCATCCGAGCCCGGGACGACGTGATCGGTTACGCCAGTTCACGACGCTGGCCGGGCCCGCGCGGCGCCTACAGCCGGATCGCCGTGCGGATCGGCGAACGGGTGGAGGAGCCTTCGGAGCTGGAGCACTTCCTGACCGCCCGCTGGGGCATGCACACCGCCGTCCGCGGGCGTGTCGCGTTCCTGCCGAACGTCCATCCGCGGTGGCCGCTGCACCGGGCGTCGCTCCTGCGCTGCGAGGAGAACCTCGTGGCCGCGGCGGGCCTGCCGGGGCCGCTCGGGGAACCGGTCAGCGTGCTGTACTCGCCAGGCGTGCCGGTACGGTTCGGCCGCCCGGACGATCGATCGCTCCGCTGAGCCGCGCTACAGGACGCGGGGGCTGCGGCGTTCGAGGAGGACGACGTCCCTCCAGCGGCCGTTGAGGCGGCCCAGGCGTTCGCGGACGCCCACGGTGCGGAACCCGGCCTTGGCGTGGAGCCGCAGGCTGGAGGTGTTCTCGGGGAAGACGCCCGACTGGATCGTCCAGATGCCCTCCTCCTCGGTGGAGGCGATCAGGGCGGACAGCAGCGCGGCGCCCACACCCCGGCCCTGCGCACGAAGGCTGACGTAGACACTGTGCTCCACCACCCCGCTGTAGCAGCAGCGGTCGGAGACGGGCACGGCGGCGATCCAGCCGAGGACCTCGCCCGACGGGCCCGCCTCGGCGGCCACGTACCGGTGGCGCCCCAGCTTGGCGGCGTCGAACTGCGCCCAGGTCGGGGCCGTGGTCTCGAAGCTGGCCTGGCCGGTGTCCAGGCCCTCCTGGTAGATCGCCAGCACGCGGCCGGCGTCGTCCGGGCGCATGGCCCTGACGACGATGCCGGGTTCCTCGATCGGCTCGTTCATGTGCGTCCTTCCGGTCCGCGGATGTCAGCCCCATCCGCGAGACTTCTCCTCCATGAGCCTGCCAGAGGATTTGGACGAGTTGGCGCGAGCCGTCATCGACGAGAACCGGTACATGACCCTGGGGACGAGCGAGGCCGATCACCGGCCCCGCCTGTCGCCGGTGTACTTCACGCACGCCGGCTACCGCACGTTCTACTGGGTGTCCTCCCCGGACGCGCGACACTCCGGCAACATCGCCGCGCGCCCGGAGGTCGCCCTCGTCGTCTTCGACTCGAACGTGGAGATCGGGCAGGGCCGCGCCGTCTACGTCGACGCCGTGGCCTCCGTCGTTCCGGACGATGATCTGCCGCGGTGCTGCGCCGAGGCGTTCCCCGACGCCGGTCCGGGCGCGGTGGCCTTCCAGCCTGACGAGCTCAGCGGCGACGCCCCGCTGCGCCTCTACCACGCGGACGCGACCGGATACGAGGTTCACCTGCCGGGCCGCGACCCGCGCAACGCCGCCGGGATCGACACCCGGCGCCGCGTGCACCCGGTGAAGCAGACCTGAGCCCGCCCGTCACCCCTGGCCGGGGTCGCGCACCGCGGTGACGGCCATGGTGGCGTAAGGCATGACGAAGGAGCCCCCCATGGCGTCGACGGCCTCGCCGACGCCCTCCAGCACCCGCGCCCGGTCGGCCTCCGGGAGCCTGGTGAGCGTGCCGTGGGTGGGCATCTGGTCCAGCCACTCGTCGCGGGTGTAGGTGTGCTCCCAGTCGAACCGCCATTGCTCCGGCGCGCCGAAGCCTCCGGCGGCCCGGATCCCGTCGGCGGCCTTGGCGAACATCATCTGGTAGATCTCCATGGCCGGCCTGTCCGCGTGGACGGTGAACGGCGAGTCGGGCACGACCCGCCGGTAGACGGCGGCGAAGGCGTCCGCCACGGCGGGCGGGAGCTGGAACACGTGCCAGAACGCCGCCAGCCGGCCGCGCGGGCGCAGCACCCGCGCCGCCTTGGCCGCTCCGGCGACCGGGTCCACCCAGTGCCAGGCCGTCCCGGCGATCACGGCGTCGAAGTCCCGGCCCGCGGGGTCCCAGGACTCGAACGTCGCCTCCTCGACCTCCAGGCCGCCGCGCCGCGCGAAGGCGGCCATCCGCGCGTCGGGCTCGACGCCGAGCACCGTGCAGCCGGCCGACTGGAACTGGCGGGCCTCGATGCCCGTGCCGCAGCCGACGTCGAGGACGTCGGGGCCGGGGCAGGCGGCGGCGATCCGCTCCACGAGGGCGTCGGGATAGCGGGGCCGGGCGCGGTCGTAGCGTTCGGGGTCCGTGCCGAAGGACTCCGCCACCTCGCGGGCGCGATGCGGCTCGGGGGACGGGTCGGTCGCTATAATGGGCATGCGCCCACTATGAATGGGCGCTTGCCCACTCGTCAAGGGGGATCCGCCGTGCCGACAGGGGTCGCCATGCGCGACGTGCGCGGGCAGCTGTTCGACGCCGCCGAACGCGTCCTGCTGCGGGAGGGGCCGAGCGCGCTGACCAGCCGGGCCGTCACCGCCGAGGCGGACTGCGCCAAGGGCGTCCTGCACCGGCACTTCGCCGACTTCGACGCCTTCCTCGCCGAGTTCGTGCTGGACCGCGTGGACCGGATGGACGCCGAGGCCGCCGCCCTCCGCGACGCCGCCGGGACCGGCACCGTCGTCGGCAACCTCTCCGCCGCCCTGAGGGCCGTCTTCACGTCGGTCGCCGTCGCGATCCTCCCCCTCATCACCTTCCGGGACGAGCTGCGCGCCCGGCTGCGGCGGACCTGGCCGGCCGGCGTGCCGGTGCTCACCGAGGCCGTGGAGATGATCGCCTCCTACCTCGCCGCCGAGCGCGAACTCGGCCGCGTCGCGGTGGACGCCGAGGTCGACCTGCTCGCCCCCACCCTGGTCGGCGCCGCCCACCTGCTGTTCGCCGACCGGACCGCCGCCCCTCCGGACGACGAGGCCGTGCGCAGGACGGTCACCGGGGTCGTCGCGGCCGCGCTGCGCTGACCCTCCCCTACAGCCGTTCGACGACGATCCGGTCGTCCCGGACGGTCACCGGCGTGTCGAAGGCGGCGCAGGCCTTGGCGAAGCGGTCGATGATCCAGGCGCGGTCGGCGCCGGCGGCCAGGCGGGTGCGGCAGAAGTCCAGCCGGATCGGCACCGCCTCGATCCGGGACGGCCCGGCGGCGTCCAGCGTCACCAGGAACAGCAGGCCGAGGTCGTTGCGCAGCAGGGCGTCCACCGCGTAGTCGTCGATGAAGTCGCCCATGTCGAACACGACCGGCCACGCCACGGCGTGGAAGACGTGCGCGGAACTCCCGGCGACGAGCGTCGCGCCCGCGTCCACCAGCCTCCCCGCCGCGCGCCGGACGTAGGGCAGCGGCGCCGGGATCATGTTCGGCCCCCAGTGCGGCATGACCAGGACGGCGTCGTGGCCGCCGCGGAGCCGCCGGATCTCCTCCAGCAGGGAGCCGGGGACGCCGTCCTCCAGGTCGGCGAGGGCGACGCCCGGCCGGTCCGGTCCGGCGGCGAAATCGGCCGGATGGTCGGTGACTCCGACGACCGCGACCCGCACTCCCCCCGCCTCCAGGACGGCGGGCTCCCGCGCCCGCGGGAGGTCCTCGCCGGCTCCGACGGTCCGGATGCCCGTCCGCCGGAGGATGTCGAGCGTGTCCGCCAGAGCGTCAGGCCCGTAGTCCAGAGCGTGGTTGTTGGCGAGCGTCACGCAGTCGACGCCGAGGTCGGCGAGGGTTTCGGCCGCTGCCGGCGGCGCGCGGAAGTGGAACGGCTTGTCCGGCGCGTCCCACCGCCGTCCGCGCCCGGACACGCAGCACTCCAGGTTCACCAGGGCGAGGTCGGCCTCGTGGAAGACCTCGCGCACCTCCTCGGAGAACAGGCCGTGCGGGCCGGACGCGGCGATCTCCTCCGCCACGCCGCGTCCGAGCATCGTGTCCCCCGCGAGAGCGATCGTGATGGCCATCGCAGAACCCCCAGGACAGTCGTGCCCTGTTCGGGGACGGCTCTCACCGGTCGCGGCGAGATCGGCGCGGCGCGCTCAGGAGAGCGCGCGGCCCGGGCCCTTCTTGATCTGGTCGACGAAGAGCCGGGCGAGCGCCTGCTGCCCGGCGACCGTCGGGTGGTAGCTGCGCGGCTCCGCTTCGAGCGCCGCGAGGTTCAGCGTCAGGCCGTTCATGTAGGCGTCGCGGCTGCCGACCTCGTGGCCGGCGAACGCGCTGTAGGCGTCCACGAACTCGACGCTGCCGTGCCGGTGCCCGGCCACCTTGCGCGCGTCGGCCTCCGTCACCGACTGCCGGATCACCCCGCCCAGCTCGTAGGCCCGCGCGTTCAGCCAGCGCTGGTCCGGCACGGTGATGTTGTCCCCGTCCACGCCGCTGACCTCGGAGAACGCCTTCGGGTAGGACATCACGACCACCCGCGCGTACGGCGCCCGCGCGGTGATCTCGGCCAGCAGGGCGGGCAGGCTCCGCCGGAGCTCGGCCATCCGCCGGGCGATCTCCTCGCCCTGCGCGGAGCAGCCCCGCCCCCACGGCAGCTTCACCACGCAGCCGGCGAGCACCCGCGAGAACCCGACGTCGTTGCCGCCGATGCTGAGGGTGACCAGGCTGGTGTCCCGTCCGATGCGGCCGATCTGCGGGGGTTCGCCGCCCCGTCCGTCCAGCACGTCCTCGGTGGTCGCGCCGGAGCACGCCCAGAACGCGGCACCCTTCGCGAAACGGAACGCCCGTGAGACCTCGTGGAAGTACGCCTTGGACGTCCGGTGGCACCGGTCGAGCGGATTCTGGTCGCCCACGGTCGCCTCCGCCCCGACGCCCGCCGAGTACGAGTCCCCCAGCGCGACGTAGGCGCCCCGCGTCGCCACCTCGGCCGGGGTGATCGTCCGGGTGCCCGCGACGACCGGGTCGGCGCGCCGCTCGGGGTCCGGAGTGTGGCACCCGGCCCCGAACACCTCGCACCGCGCCGCCGGCATCGCCACCAGAGGGACGACCGCCAGCGCCAGCAGCAGCGCCAGGAGCGCGAGCGCGGCCCTCCGCTCGCCAAGACGGCCCCGCACCCACGCGACCGGGCTGATCATCGCTCTCCTCCGTGCACGCACCGGACGTCCATGGGCCAGACGTCCGCCGGGCGCCCCAGGTTCCCGCCTTTACATTGTAGATCTTTAACTGGGACGCCCGAGCGGCGCCCACATGACCAGCCGGGGGCCCAGCTCGTGCAGGCCGGCCTCGACCTCGGCGTCCCAGTAGGCCGCGATCCCCGGCCCCCACCGCTCCCGCGGCAGTTCCGCGAACCCGTGCCGGGCGTACCAGGGGCCGTTCCACGGGACGTCCCGGAACGTGAGCAGGCTGACTCCGGGCGCCCCGGCCGCGGCGGCCCGCGCCTTGACCTCCTCCAGGAGCAGAACGCCGATCCCGCGCCCCACCAGGTCTCCGCGCACCGAGATCTGCTCCAGGTGCGCGGCCCCGTCGACCTCCTCGACGGCGGCGAACCCGACCGGCGGGTCCCCCGCCACCACGATCTCCGCGCCCTTCCCGATCACCTGCTCGACCACGGTCGGGCCCGGCGGGAACACGATCCCGATCTCGCGGAACATCGCGTCCCCCGAGTTCTCGATCTCCGCCAGCCCCGGCAGGTCCTCGGCCCGCGCCGTCCTGACCTCATGCCCCATGCCGCGATCGTAGGCGCTCCCCCGGACCCCGTCCTCCCGATTATCCGGCCCCTGGTCAGGCGTAGAAGCGCATGTGCCAGTCCATCGGCGGCTCGCCGTAGGAGTCCGCGGGCGGGCTCGGGCCGAACTCGACGGCGCTGCCCTCGGCGAGGACGGCGATGGTCCCGGCGGCCTCGACGCCCGCGCGCCAGTGCTCGGGGACGGCCCGCGAGCCGTACCGGGCGCCGAGGAGGTTCCCGCAGACGGCCCCCGTGGAGTCGCTGTCGCCGGAGTGGTTGACGGCGAGCAGCATCCCGCGCGGGACGATCTCCAGCGGGTACCCGCCCGCGGCCTCGGCGGCCAGCGCGGCGTGGACCGCGATGGCGAGGGCCTCCGGACCGGTGAACCCGCCGCCGAGGCTCTCCAGCCGCTCGGGCGCCGGGCCGCTGAGCGGCAGCGCCAGCGCCTTCTCCAGCGCCGCCGACGTCTCTTCGTGCCCGGCATGCTTGCGGAGCTCCGCCATGGCGACCCTCAGCGCGTCGGCGAGGGCGGCGCCGTGGACGAGCGCCGACACCGCCACGGCGAGCGTGCCCGCGGGGAGGCGGCCGGACGGGTGGCCGTGGGTGAGCGCCGCCGTGCCCTGCCCCCGGGCGAAGACGGCCCCCGGATCGGGATGCCCGAAACCGCACGGCGCGGCCCGGACCGTCCCGGCGGAGCCCTTGGAGTCGTTGACGGGCTCGTCCACCGTGCCGAGCGGCCACCCCGGCTTGCCGCGCTCCGCCGCCCTGCGCAGCGCGGCGAGGGTGGTGCGGCCGGCGCCGCGTCCGGCCGTCACCGCCGGGTCGCGCAGCGCCGGACCGCTCACGAGCGAGTCCTGCTCCGGGATCCGCTCGCCCTGGGCGCGGAGCCACGCGAGGTAGTTCGCCTGCGCCAGCCCGAAGTACGCGCCGCCGATCCCCCTCGCCCGGGCCCGGATGGACGCCTGGACGCCCGCCTGCGCGGTGAGCAGGCTCAGCTGCGTCGCCTCCCCGATCTCCGCGCGCCGGGGAAGCCCGGTCACGCCCGCCGGTCCGCAGGCCGCGCGGATCTCGGCGAGCGACATCCCCTCCACGGGACGTCCGAGCGCCTCACCGACCGCCCCTCCGAACAGGCACCCCAGCATCCGATCGCCCGCCGTGTCCGCCATTCCCGACACGCTACCGATCACGTCCCGCCCCGCCGAACCGCCCGGGAAACCCCACCGGCGGCCCCGGCCCCCTCCGCCGGCAGGGTGGCGGCTCCCTCCCGGAGGGGAGCCGGATCACGCGCACGAGGGAGGCCCCGCACCGGGCGCAGGCCCTTCACTGTCCGTGCAGGCAACCGCACGACCGGAAGGGCGAACATGCTGAGGAACGCAACGGCGGTGGTCCGCCGGATGCACGGCCATACCGTCGAGGACGCGCCGCGGTGGGCGGTCGTCTCCGCCTACGCCGCGAGCCTGGTGGTCCTGCCGTCCTGCGTCTGGCGGATCGCGCTGGGCTTCGGCGCTCCGATCGGGCCGCTCCGCGGGGACGCGAGCGACGCGCGGGGCGACGTCCCCGCCTGGCTCCCGATGTGGGGATACACGATCTTCCTCAGCGTCCTCAGCGAGGCGCTGGCCTTCCTCGCCGTCGGCCTCGTCTCCCGGTGGGGCGAGGTCGTCCCGCGCCGGGTCCCCGGGCTCGGCGGGCGCAGGGTGCCGGTCCTGGCCGCCGCCGTCCCGGCGGGCGCGGGCGCCGCCCTCCTCACCGTGGGAACGCTCGTCGCCCTGCCCGGCTTCAACGACTTCACCGCCCCGGACGGGACCGCGGTGCGGCTCGAGGGCTGGAGGCTCGTCCTCTTCGCCGTCTCCTACGGCCCTCTCGTGGCCTGGGGTCCCCTCCTGGCAGCCGCGACCATCGCCTACTGCCTCCGCCGCAGACAGCGCCCCTCCCCCGCCGCCCTGACCACGCGCTGAACAGCCAACACCAGAACAGGGCCGCCCCGGCCAGCTCCCCACACCGCTGGGACAGCTAGCCCGTGGCGGCCTCGGGCTTTTGGGCGTAGAGCGCGTCCCTGGCAGGAGACCCAGTGCGCGGTGTCAGTGACACAGCGATGCACCGCGGCCCTCTGCAGGCTGTCACGGGTCAGTTGGGCGCCCTTGCCCAAGCGAACCACCGGCCACGACCTGAGGGCACTGAAATTGGGCTGCGTCCGGGACGTGGCCGGGGGCATGCTGAGGCATGGCGTGGAAGCTGACCGGCGATGTCGAAGAGTTCCTGGCGCGCGCGGAGGGATTCTTGTGCGCCGATCCTGTGGCGAACACTGTGCCGCTGACGGTGACCAAGGCGATCCGGACCCTGGGGCCCGACCTGTACCCGAAGGCGCTGTTCGGCTGGTGGACGGCGGGTGGCGACGTCGCGGGCACCTGCGTGTGGACGGGGCCGTATCCGGTCCTGCTGAGCGCGATGCCGGGGCCTGCGGCGTCGGAGCTGGCCGAGGTTCTGGCCGGACGTGAGCCGGCGGTCCCCGGCGTCAACGGGACACAGGAGACCGCCGAGAACTTCGCGGACGCGTGGACCCGCCGGACCGGAAGCCCGGCCCGCGTCGCGCGGCACGAGCGGCTCCACCGGCTGGCGGGTCTCGACATGCCGGACCCGCCGCCGGAAGGCGCCGCGCGCGTCGCGGACGTCGGCGACCAGGATCTGGTGCGCGACTGGTACGCGGCGTTCCGCCGTGACGCCGGCGGCCACGGCGACCCGAACACGGCGATGATCGACGGGCGGCTCGCGGAGGGCGGCATCGTGCTGTGGGAGGCGGGCGGACGCCCGGTGGCCCTGGCGGGACGGACGCCGGCGATCGCGGGAACGGCGCGCGTGGCGCCCGTCTACACCCCCGCCGAGCACCGCCGCCGCGGCTACGGGGCCGCGGTGACCGCCGCCGTCACCCGCGCCGCCCAGGACGCCGGCGCCGAGGAGGTCGTGCTGTTCACCGACCTCGCCAACCCGACCAGCAACGGCGTCTACCACCGCCTCGGCTACCGCCCGGTCGAAGACCGCCTCGTCCTCGCCTTCCCGTCACCCACCCGCCCCTGAAGCGGCCATTCCCGCCGATCGCTCCCGGCGGGCCGGTGGGCGCGTCCGGTCTGGGCTGGGGTTCGCGGGGTCGGTGGGCCGGTGTTGCCGGCGGGGCGTCGTCGGCCGGGGGCTACTTGACGCCGGCCTCCTTCATGTCGCGGAGTTCGCGCTTGAGTTCCTTGATCTCGTCGCGGAGGCGCGCGGCCAGTTCGAACTGCAGGTCGGTGGCGGCCTGGTGCATCTGGTCGGTCATCTGCTCGATGAGGCCCTCCAGCTCCTCGCGGGGGCGCTCGCCGACCAGGTCGGCGGCGTGGCGGCCGGCCTCCCTGGTGCGGGACGCGAGGCCGGGGACGGGCGCCTTGCCGCGGCTCTGCTGGCGGCCGGCACCGCCGATCAGGGTCTCGGTGTCGGCGTCCTCGCGGGCGAGGGAGTCGAGGATGTCGGCGATGCGCTTGCGCAGCGCCTGCGGCTCGATGCCGTGCTCCTCGTTGTAGGCGCGCTGCTTGGCGCGGCGCCGGGTGGTCTCGTCGATCGCCCGCTCCATGGACGGGGTGACGGTGTCGGCGTACATGTGGACCTGGCCCGACACGTTGCGGGCCGCGCGGCCGATCGTCTGGATGAGGGACGTCTCCGAGCGCAGGAAGCCCTCCTTGTCGGCGTCGAGGATCGCCACGAGGGAGACCTCGGGCAGGTCGAGGCCCTCGCGGAGGAGGTTGATGCCGACGAGGACGTCGAAGTCGCCGGCGCGCAGCTCGCGCAGCAGCTCGATGCGGCGCAGGGTGTCGACCTCGCTGTGCAGGTAGCGGACCTGGATGCCGAGTTCGAGGAGGTAGTCGGTGAGGTCCTCGGCCATCTTCTTGGTGAGGGTGGTGACGAGGACGCGCTCGTCGCGCTCGGTGCGCTCGCGGATCTCGTGGATGAGGTCGTCGATCTGGCCCTTGGTGGGCTTGACGACGATCTCCGGGTCGATCAGGCCGGTGGGGCGGATGACCTGCTCGACGACGTCGCCCTTGACGCGGTTCATCTCGTAGGGGCCGGGCGTCGCCGACAGGTAGACGGTCTGGCCGATCCGGTCGAGGAACTCCTCCCACTTCAGCGGGCGGTTGTCCATGGCGGACGGCAGCCGGAACCCGTGCTCGACCAGCATCCGCTTGCGGGACGCGTCGCCCTCGTACATGGCGCCGATCTGCGGGACCGTCTGGTGGGACTCGTCGACGACGAGGAGGAAGTCTTCGGGGAAGTAGTCGAGGAGGGTGTTCGGGGCGGTGCCGGGGCCGCGGCCGTCGATGTGCCGGGAGTAGTTCTCGATGCCGGAGCAGGTGCCGACCTGCCGCATCATCTCGATGTCGTAGGTGGTGCGCATGCGCAGGCGCTGCGCCTCCAGCATCTTGCCCTGCCGCTCCATCACGGCGAGGGTCTCCTCCAGCTCGGCCTCGATCTGGCCGATGGCCCGCTCCATGCGCTCGGGGCCCGCGACGTAGTGGGAGGCGGGGAAGACGTACAGCTCCTCGTCCTCGGTGATCAGCTCGCCGGTGAGCGGGTGCAGGGTGGCGAGCTTCTCGATCTCGTCGCCGAACATCTCGATCCTGACGGCGAGCTCCTCGTACTGCGGGATGATCTCGACGGTGTCGCCGCGGACGCGGAAGGTGCCGCGGGTGAAGGCGAGGTCGTTGCGGGTGTACTGCATGCCGACGAGCTGCCGGAGCAGGTCGTCGCGGTCGATCTCCTGGCCGACCTTCAGCCGGACCATCCGGTCGACGTACTCCTGCGGCGTGCCCAGGCCGTAGATGCAGGACACGGACGCGACGACGACGGTGTCGCGGCGGGTGAGCAGCGAGTTGGTCGCCGAGTGCCGCAGCCGGTCGACCTCGTCGTTGATCGAGGAGTCCTTCTCGATGTAGGTGTCGGTCTGCGGGATGTACGCCTCGGGCTGGTAGTAGTCGTAGTACGACACGAAGTACTCGACGGCGTTGTTCGGCAGCATCTCGCGCAGCTCGTTGGCGAACTGGGCGGCAAGGGTCTTGTTCGGCTGCATGACGAGGACGGGCCGCTGCAGCTTCTCCACCAGCCACGCGATCGTGGCGGTCTTGCCGGTGCCGGTCGCGCCGAGCAGCACGTTGTCCTTCTCACCGGCCGAGACGCGGGCGGCGAGCTCGGCGATCGCCTGCGGCTGGTCGCCCGACGGCGTCATCTCGGTGACGACCTCGAACGGCGCCACGCGGCGCCGCAGGTCCGTGACTGGGCGCATCGACACTCCCCCTGGATTCGGCCATCTCCCTGCTCTCCCAACTGTATGCAGGGGCTCCGACATTCCGGGGCCGCGCGCGGGCGCCGCGGCCCCGGCTCAGGAGGCGGGCAGCGGGAGCCGGGCCCGGACGGCGTAGCCGCCGGCGCGGGGGCCGGCGTCGAAGCTGCCGCCGAGGGCGGTGACGCGCTCGCGCAGCCCCACCAGGCCGTTCCCGCCGGAGGGCAGCCGGTGCTCGGGCCCGGCCGTGGGCGGTTCGTTGGCGATCTCCACCTCGACCGCCTCCGGGAGGAGGCCGAGCTCCACGCGGGTGGCGGCGGCGCCGGCGTGCTTGTGGACGTTGGTGAGGGCCTCCTGCACGAGCCGGTAGACCGTCCGGCCGACGGCGGCGGGCATGGGGCGCTCCTCGCCGCGGATCGTCAGGTCCACGCGCAGGCCCGCGGCGCCGGACTGGCCGACCAGCTCGCGGAGGTGCGCCAGCGTCACCACCTGCTGCGGAAGGGCCTCCTCCCCCTGCCGGAGCACTCCGACGACGTGGCGGAGCTCCTCCAGCGCCTGGCGCCCCATGTCGCCGATGACCGAGGCGGTCTCGGCGGCCCGCGCCGGGTCGCGCACGGCGATCGCCTTCAGCGCGCCCGCGTGGACGACCATCACGCTGATGCGGTTGGCGACCACGTCGTGCATCTCGCGCGCGATGCGGGTGCGTTCCTCCCCCCGGGCGCGCTCCGCGAGCAGGTGCTGCTCGCGTTCGAGCCTCGCCGCGCGTTCCTGGAGCGAGGCCAGGAGCTGCTTGCGCGCGCCCATGTAGAGGCCCAGCAGGACGGGGACCCCGACGAACGCGATCCCGAAGATCGACTGGGCGAGGAAGGACTCCGTCGCCGCGGTCGGGGCCGGGAAGACCAGGCTGGCGACGTAGCCGCCGAGCGCGATCGCCACCACCGTGCGGCGGGACGCGGTGTAGGCGGCGAGCGAGTACAGGACGATCAGGGTGCTGAACGCTCCGGCGCCCGTGACGGTGCCGTAGACCACCGCGAACACGGCCAGCCCGACCGGGTGGGAGCGCCGCACGATCAGGGCCAGGCCGAGCACGACGCTGCAGGCGGACACGACGGGCGGGGGCAGCCAGAACTTCTGGTCGGCGAACCACAGGAAGACGCCGTCGAGCACCGCGAACGACACGGCGATCGCGATGTCGAACGCACGGGAACGCCGGGTGGGCCATGCCCCCGACCACCATCCCCGTACGCGCATGGCGACGAGCCTATAGCGATCGGAAGGGCGCCTGTCTCGCACGCGAGCGAAGCCCTTACCTGCAGGGCTTTCAAAGCGAATGGGCGCTGTGGTTACGATGACCGCGCCGGTCGTGCCGTTCGGGGGGACGACCCTTCAGCGTCCCCGACGCCCCGGCGCCGACAAGGACGGGGAAACCGCACAATGGCCCGATTCGCCGACTGGTTCGGGAAGAACGCCGACGCAGTGATCGCGCTGGTCCTGGCGATCGTCGTGGCGGTGCTCGGCCTCGGGGTGAACCTGCCGAACGAGACCGAAATCACCAACAGCGGGATCCTCGCGGTGATCGGCCTGCTGGCGACGTCGGTGCTGCGCGACCGCGGGCGGCGGATCCCGGTCGAGGCGGAGGTGCGCGACACGCTGCGCGCCTCGTCGGCCACGCTCGGCGAGCTCGACGCCAAGCTGACCCACATCGAGGAGTTCGAGGGCGTCCTGGCCGACACCAAGCGCGCGCTGGACGAGACCACGGTCGTGCGGGTCATCAGCGGGGCGCAGGTGGCGCAGGTCCTGGCGGAGGCCCGCCGCGACACCGACCGGTGGTTCTTCAAGGGCGGGACGGGCACCTACATCCGCGCGCGCACGCTGCCCGAGTGCGTGGCCGCCGCCCGCCGGGAACGGCGGACGCTGCTGTTCCGCCTGGAGATCCTCGACCCCACGAACGTGGAGGTGTGCGAGGCGTACGCGCGCCACCGCCGCTCGGTGTCGGACGGACCGGACGCCACGGGCGAGCCGTGGACGCTGGAGCGCACCCGCAAGGAGGCGTACGCCACGATCCTGGCGGCGTGCTGGCACAAGCAGCGGTTCGCGATGCTCGACATCGACATCGGCCTCGCGCAGACGATGACGACCCTGCGCTACGACCTCGCGTCCTCGCGTGTGGTGGTCACCCGCGACGACCCGCGCGGCGAGGCCCTGGTCGTCGACAGCGCCAAGTTCTACTACAGCTGGGTGAGCGCGGAACTGCAGACCAGCCTCGACCAGGCGCGGCGCGTCCCGGTCGAGCAGGCCAGGCTGGCGCCCCTGGACGACGAGCCGACCGTGGAGGAAGCGCGCAAGCTCTTCGAGGTCATCGGAATCGACCTCGCGCAGGGCTATACCGACCGCGACGTCATCGAGATCATACGAAAGGCCCTGCGGGCCAAGGACCCCTACGAGTGACCCCGCCCGGGTCGGGCGGGGCCGGGGGGACGGCCGGTGCGGAGGGTGTCGGCGAAAGGTGAGGCCGCCGGAGTGAAGTACGAGGAGATCCGCGAGGAGATCCACGCCGGTACCGCGGCGCGGACGCTGCCGGCGTGGGCGGGGCGGATCCTCGGCGGAGCCCTGGAGGACGCCGCGGCGGGCCGCTCCTCCGTTCCCGCGGTGCGGCATCCCCTGGGCTTCCTGTGCCTTCCCCTGGAGCGCAGCGGCGACTTCGGGGTGTGCCTGCACATCTGGACGCCGGAGGTGCGTCCGGCGCCGTCCACCACGTCGCCGGTCCACTGCCACAGCTGGGACCTGCTCAGCTTCGTCCTGTACGGGACGGTCCGGAACGTGCGGATGGACGTCAGCGAGGCTTCCGCAACGGGGACGCAGCAGGTCTTCGAGGTCGTGAGCCAGGGCGACCTGGACGAGCTGAGGGCGACCGGGAGGGCCGTCCACTGCGCCCCCGCCAGGTCCAGCACGCACCGGACCGGGGAGTCGTACACCCTGCCCGCCGGTGTCTTCCACAGCACGCTCATAGAGGACGGGCTGGACGCCGCCACGGTCGCCCTCGGCCGGCAGACCCCAGGCGGGGGCGACCTGTCGCTCGGCCCTCTGGACGTTCCCAGCCACAAGGTGCGCCGCTCGCTTTCCGCCCACGCCGACACCCTGCGGGCCCTGCGGCGCTCGGCCCGCAGGATCGCCGCAGCCCACTGCTCACCGCGCCGGTAGCCGGACGCCGGATCCACCTGGAGAGGCCCGATGAGACCCACGACCCCGTCAGCGGCCCTTCCGGTCGATCTCTCCGAGGCCCGCCGCGTGGCGGTGGAGGCGGCGGAGGCGGCGGGCGCGCTGCTCAGCGCTCGCGTGGACGGCCCTCTCGGCGTGCGGCCGAAGGGCGCGGGCGGGGACGTGGTGACCGAACTGGACACCGCCGCCGAGGATCTGATCGTCGGGCGGCTGCGGGCCGCGTACCCGGGGCACAGGATCATCGCCGAGGAGTCCGGGATCCTCGACGGCGCGCCCGGCGAGGAGATGGTCTGGCTCGTCGACCCGCTGGACGGCACCAACAACGTGGCGATCGGCATGCCGGTGTACGCGGTCGGGCTCGCGTTGTGCGCGCGCGCCGAGCCGGTCCTGGGCGTCGTGCACGACCCGGTGAGCGGCCGGACGTGGTCGGCGGTGCGCGGGCGGGGCGCCCTGGGCCCGGAGGGGCGGCCCCTGACGCTGGCCGACCGCCCCCGGCCGGGGCGGGAGAGGAACCCGCTGCTGGCCTGGACGCAGGGCCACCAGGTCGGCGCGGGCGATCCGGTGGCGTTCGCCATGCGCTCGGCCCTGGAGCTGCGGTGCGCGCGCATGCTGCAACTGTGGGCGCCGCTGGTGGCGTGGACGATGTTGGCGCGCGGCGACATCGACGGCATCGTCGGGTACCTGCCCGAGATCGTGGACCTGCCCGCCGGGATGCTGGTGGCGGCCGAGGCGGGCGCCGAGCTGCGCCGCCTGGACGGCGCCCCGTACGAGCTGGGCATCGACCGCCCGGCGTCCGAGCTGGGCTTCGTGGCGGCGCGTCCCGAACTGCTCGACCGGCTCCTGGAGACCACGGCGAAGATCGACCCGCAGGGCGGGCGCGCCTCCCTCGCCCGGTGAGCCCTTCCCCGGGCGTGCTCAGCCGGTCAGCAGGAGGACTCCGACGGCGGCGGCCGAGCCCGTCACGGCCAGGACCGTCCCCGCCAGGACGAACGTGCGCATCGGCACGCGCACGTCCCAGCGCCGGCACCACTCGAACCACAGCAGCGTGGCCAGCGACCCCCAGGGCGTGATGACGGGCCCCACGTTCGTCCCGACGAGCAGGGACAGCAGCTGGTCCTTGTTCGGGGCGGGCACGGCCGATTCCCCTGCCACGTAGGCGGGGAGGTTGTTGAGGACGTTCGACAGCCCCGCCCCCGAGAACGCCGCCCGGACCGCCCCGGCCGTTCCGCCGTCCTCGCCGATCAGTGCGCGCATGGCGTCGTCCAGCCCGAAACGCTCCAGAGTGGGGACGACGAGGAACAGCCCGGTGACGAACACCATGAGCTGCCAGGGGATGAGAGCGGGGCGCAGCGCCGACCGGTCGCGCACGGCGAAGGCGACCACGGCCACGACGGCGGCGGCGGTCGCGGCGACGCCGAGCTGGATCCCGGTGTGCACGCCGGCGAGGATCGCCCCGATGAACAGCAGGCACGCGGCGCCGGTGGCGGAGAACAGCACCCGGTCCTGGACGGGCGCCGGAGCGGGCGGGTCGTAGGTCTCCTCCCCGCGCATCCGCCGCCGCCAGTAGAAGACCCACAGCAGCACCATGGTCACGGCCAGGACCGCCAGCTGCGGCGCCCACATGCGCGCGGCGAACGCCCGGGTCTCCAGCGCCACGCGGTCGGCGGCGAGCAGGTTGGTCAGGTTGGACACCGGGAGGAGCAGGCTCGCGGTGTTGGCCAGCCACACCGTCGTCATGGCCAGCGGGAGGGTCGCGATCCGCGCGCGCGCCGCAAGGGCCAGCATGACGGGGGTCAGCAGTACGGCGGTCGTGTCCAGGTTGAGGAAGACGGTGGTGAGCGACGCGAACGCCACGCACAGCAGGAACAGCGCGGCGTAGTTGCCGCGGCCGGCCTGGGCCATCCGCTGCGCGATGGCGTCGAAGACCCCTGCCTCCTTGGTCAGCTCCGCCAGGATGATGACGCTGAACAGGAAGAGCAGCAGGGGCGCGATCCGTCCGACGCTGGAGCGGGCCGTGTCGGCGGGCAGCAGGCCGGTGGCGACGAACACCAGACCGAGCCCCAGGACGGCGATGCGGATCCAGTCGAGGACGCCCAGGGAGCCCGCGGCGCGGCGGAGGGCCTCGGTCGGAGGGGGCGGCACGCGCGTCATGATTCCACAGGCGGCCGGATGACTGCGTTCCGGCCGTGCTCCGCGCGATACTGGCGCCATGACGACCCCCGGCCACCCCCAGGAGCGCCCGACCGACTTCTTCATCAGCTACTCGCCGGCCGACGAACGGTGGGCGTCGTGGATCGCCTGGCAGCTGGAGGCCGCCGGGCACCGCACGATGATGCAGGCGTGGGACTTCGTGCCCGGGACCAACTTCATCGACTACATGGACCGGGGCCTGTCGGAGGCCAAGGTCGTGGTGGCGGTGCTGTCGCGCAACTACCTGCGCTCGCGGTACGGGCGGATGGAGTGGATGGCGGCGCTGCGGGCCGACCCGGACGACCCGGCGCGCAAGCTGGTCACGGTCCGCATCGAGGACTGCCCGATCGACGGCCTGCTCTCCACGATCACCTACGTGGACCTGGTGGGGGTGGACGACCCGGACGAGGCGCGGCGGCTGCTGACGCGCCGGATCCAGGAGGCCCTCGCCGGCCACGCGCGCCCCCTCGACGGCCCTGGCTTCCCCGGAGCCGGGCAGAACCGCCCCGGGCCGCTTCCCGGTGGCCGGGAACCGCTGATAGGCCGTCTGGAGGAGACTGACGGACCCGGAGGCGGGGGCGGGGGCGGAGGCGGCCGGCCCGGGCCGGCCGGAGAGCGGCCCGCCCGGCGGGCGCCCGTCGCCGCGCCCGCGTTCCCCGCGGCCGACACCGGGCACGAGCCGCGCGAGCACCTGACCGTCCTGCACGTCTCCGGTCCCCGCTTCGGCCGGACGCTGGCCGAGCCCGGCGAGCCGACCACCGCGGTGGAGCTGCAGGACCGGATCTGGAGCGACGTGACGCGGCTGGCCGACGCCGGAGTGCCGCGGCCCGACCTGCTCGTCGTCACCGGGAACCTCACCCACTCGGGAAGCCGCAAGGAGTTCGCCGAGGCGCTGTCGTTCCTGACGAGCCTGCGCGCGCTGCTGGGGCTGGAGGCGCAGCGCGTCGTGGTGGTGCCCGGCACCCACGACGTCACCCGCGCGGCCTGCCAGGCGTACTTCTCCAGCTGCGAGGCCGACGACATCGAGCCGCAGCCGCCGTACTGGCCCAAGTGGCGGCACTACGCGGGCCTGTTCAAGGAGTTCTACCAGGGCATCGACGCGCTCATCTTCGACAGCGCCCAGCCGTGGACGCTGTTCCCCGTCCCCGACCTGAAGGTCGTGGTGGCGGGGCTCAACTCGACGCTGCCGCAGTCCCACCGCGAGGAGGACCGCTACGGGCGCGTCGGCCAGGCGCAGGCCGCCTGGTTCAACCAGCGGCTGCGGCACTTCGAGGACGAGGGCTGGCTTCGCCTCGGCGCCGTCGAGCACACGCCCATCGCGGGCGAGCCGGGCGCGCTGCGCGATCCCGAGACGGTGGAGACGCTCCTCGCCGCCCACATCAACCTGTTCTTCCAGGGGACCGAGTCGGAGTACGGCGCCGTCCCCGTGCTGGCCACCGGCGACGTCCCGTGCGTCCCGGCGCTGGGCCCCGGCCGGCACCAGCTCGTCGTCGTGCGCGGTGACGGGCTGGAGCGCTGGATCCCCGAGGACGCCGCCAGGCGCGGCCCGGAACGCCTCGAACGGTCCTGGACGGCCGTGGGCGGAACGTTCCCGCCGCCCCTCGCGCAGACCCCTCCCGCGCCTCCCTCCCCCGAACTCGGGCCCGGCGGCGACGGCACCGCCGACCCCGTCCCCGATCCCACGGGGCGCCTGCTCGACCGCCTGACGGAGGCGTGCGAGACGCGCTTCGAGCGCGCCACCATCCGGCGCGTCGTCCCGCCCGCGCGCGAGGACGGCCGCTCCGACCCGCCGCACCTCCTGCTCACCCACCTGGAGGACGGCTTCGTGCGCCAGTACCGCATCGGCGCCCACGTGGGGCAGGTGACCGAGGCGGACGTGGACGCGTTCGTCCGGCACGTGCACGCCGACGGCACCGACCACGGCTCGGAACTGGTGTACCTGGGGCCGGCCCCGGCCCGGTCCCTGCGCGACGACGCGCTGCGCCGCGGCATCCGGGTGCGCAGCCTCACCGAGTTCCAGGGCCTGGTCGACCTGTCGGAGTACGTCGCGGCCCAGACGGGGCGGCTGTCCGCGGGCGGGCTCTACCCGCCGGCCCTGTACGTCCCCCAGCGCTACCGGGAACTCGACCGGTTCCTCCCGGAGAGCGGCCCCGGCGACGGGCGCCGGTCGGGCGCGGACGTCCACGACGACGTGGTCGGCGAGATGCTGCGGCTGCTGGCCGCCGACCACGGGCGGTTCCTGCTGCTGCTCGGCGACTTCGGCCGCGGCAAGACCTTCGCCCTGCGGGAGCTGGCCCGCCGCATCCCGGAGGAGCTGCCGCACGTCGTCCCGATCCTCATCGAGCTGCGGGCGCTCGACAAGGCGCACTCCGTGGACGGCCTGGTCGCCGCGCACCTGGCCAACCACGGCGAGGAGCTGATCGACCTCAAGGCGTTCCACTACATGCTCCGCCAGGGCCGCATCGTCCTGCTCTTCGACGGGTTCGACGAGCTGGTGACGCGGATGACCTACGACCGGGCCGCCGACCACCTCGACACGCTGCTGCAGGCCGCCCAGGACAAGGCGAAGATCGTGGTGGCGAGCCGGACGCAGCACTTCAAGTCCCAGGCGCAGGTGCTCACCGCCCTCGGCGAGAAGGTCGGCGTCCTGCCGCACCGCCGCGTCCTCTCCCTGGAGGAGTTCACGCCCCCGCAGGTCCGCTCGTACCTGGTGAACCGGTACGGCGACGAGGACGCCGCCGAGGACCGGCTGACCCTGCTGGCCGGGATCGAGGAGCTGCTGGCGCTCACGTCCAACCCGCGGATGCTGTCGTTCATCGCCGACCTGCCCGAGGAGCGGCTGCGCGCGGTCGCGCAGGCACGCCGCGCCGTCAGCCCCGCCGACCTCTACCAGGAGATCCTGTCGTCCTGGCTCGCGTACGAGGCCGAGCGGGTCGGCGGCGCGGGCGGCCCGTCCGGGCTGGAGGTCGACGACATGTGGCAGGCCGTAGGGACGCTCGCGCTGCGGCTGTGGGAGGGCAACGAGCAGTTCCTGCGGCTCGCCGAGCTGGCCGACGTCGCCGACGCCCTCACCGGGCTCGCCGGGGGACGGATGTCGCCGCACCAGGTGACCCACGCCGTCGGCGCCGGGAGCCTGCTCGTGCGCACCCCCGAAGGCCTGTTCGGCTTCATCCACACGTCCGTCATGGAGTGGCTCGTCGCCCGGCACATCGCGGACGAGTTCGCCAAGGGCGAGGAACCGGCCGCCCTCGGCCGCCGCGCCCTGACCCAGCTCGCCGTCGACTTCCTCTGCGACCTCGCCGACACCCGCGCCTGCCAGGAATGGACGGCCCGGGTGCTCGCCGACCCCGAGGCCGACGACATCGCCCGCGCCAACGCGATCCGCATCACGACGCGGCTGCGCACCCCCGCCCACACCGACCTGCGCGGCGCCCGCCTGCAGGGCGAGGACCTGTCCTACCGCGACCTCCAGGAGGTCGACCTCACCGGCGCCGACCTCACCGACGCCCAGCTCGTGGGCGCGAACCTCTCGCGCGCCGTCCTGCGCGACGCCTCGCTCGCCGGGGCGCGCCTGGACGAGGCCACCCTGACCGGCGCCGACCTGCGCGGCGCCGACCTGTCCCGGGCCCGCCTCGCCCGCGCCGACCTGCGGGACGTCGCCGTCGAGGGCAGCCGCTGGACCCGCGCCGCCCTCGTCGACGCCGCGCTCCCCGACCGCGTCGCGGCCGCCCCCGAACTGCGCGAGGCGGCGATCGCGCCGGGCCGCCCGATCGACATCCAGGTCGCGCCGGCCGCGGTGGGCGTCCCCTACGGCTTCCACTTCCAGACCAGCCGCCTCCCCCAGCCGCTCGCCTACAGCCCCGCGGGCTCCGTCCTGGCCATCGGCAGCGAGGACGGCGGCGTCCTCGTCTGCGACGCCGTCACGGGCACGCCGCTGCGCAACCTCCAGGGCCACACCGACCGCGCCTACGCGGTCGCCTTCGACGGCGCGGGCGGCCTCCTGGCGAGCGGGTCCGCCGACGGCTCCGTCCGCCTGTGGGACCTCGCCACCGGCCACACCGCGCACACCTTCGCCGTCCACCCCGACGGCGTGTGGCCCCTGGTCGTCGGGGGACGCTCCCCCGCGGGCGGCGACCTCGTCGCCGCCGGCGCCGCCGACGGGACCCTCCGGGTGTGGGACACCGTGTCCGGCCGGCTCCTGCACGAGCTGCCCGGGCACACCGCCCCCGTCTACACCGCCGTGTTCGACCCCGCAGGCTCGCTCATGGTCACCGGTGACGCGGGCGGCACGCTGCGCGTCTGGGACCTCGCCACCGGCGCGCTGCGCCGGGAGCTGGCCGGCCACCACGGCGCGGTGTTCCGCGCCGTGTTCCACCCTGACGGCTCCCTGCTCGCCGCCGGGGACGAGGCGGGCGTCGTCCGGCTCTGGGACATCCGCACCGGCGAGATCCGCCAGGAGCTCCTCGGCCACACCGGCCGCGTCTACGCCATCGCGTTCCACCCGGACGGGGCCCTCCTGGTCACCGGCGACACCGACGGGTCCGTCCGCATCTGGGAGGACGGACGGCAGCGCGGCGCCCTCACCGGCCACGGCGGAGGCATCTACCAGGCCGGCTTCAGCCCGGACGGCGGCCGCCTCGCCACCGCCGACAGCGCCGGGTCCGTCCGCCTGTGGGACCCGCTCACCGGCCGGCAGCGCCTCGAACTGGCCGGGCACCGCGGCGCCGTGTGGCCGTTCGCGTTCCGCCCGGACGGCTCCCAGCTCGCCACCAGCAGCAACGACGGCACGGCGCGGCTGTGGGACGCCGAGACCGGGCAGTGCCGCGTCGTGCTGCGCGGCCACGGCCGCCGCATCACCGGCGTGGCGTTCAGTCCCGACGGCGGCATGCTCGCCGCCAGCGGCAACGACGGCCTCGTCCGGCTCTGGGACCCGCGCACCGGCCGGATGATCCGCGAGCTGCGCGGCGTCGCCGACAACCTCACCTCCGCGGCGTTCAACACCCGCGACTCGCAGCTCGCCACCGCCACCAACGACGGCGGCGTCCACCTGTGGCAGGCCGGGACGGGCACGTTCGAACGCGAACTGAACGTCGAGACCGACCACGTCTGGGCGCAGGCGTTCGCGCCTTCCGGGGACGTCCTCGCCACCGCCAACGACGACGACTCCGTCCGGCTCTGGTACTGGACGAGCGGCCGCGAGATCGTCAACCTCGCCGACCACCGGGGCCGCGTCCGCTCCATCGACTTCCAGCCCGGCGGCGCCCTGGTCGCCACCGGCTGCGACGACGGCGTCGTCCGCCTCTGGAGCCCCAGCACGGGCGAACTCTCCGCCGCGCTGCGGGGCCACGGCGACCGCGTGTACCAGGTGTCGTTCTCACCGTCCGGGGAGACGCTCGCCAGCGCCGGCAACGACGGCACCGTCCGCCTCTGGGACCCGTCCACCGGCGACCTCCTGCACACCCTCACCGAGCACACCGGGCGCCTGTGGACGACCGCGTTCCACCCGTCCGGGGCGATGCTCGCCAGCGCGGGCGACGACCTCGTCGTGCGCCTCTGGGACCCGTCCGACGGGCGGCTGCTGCACACCCTCACCGGCCACACCCGCCGCGTCTGGTCCGCGGCGTTCAGCCCGGACGGCTCCCTGCTCGCCACCGCGGGCGACGACGGCGCCGTCATCCTGTGGGACGTCACCGACCGCACCGCCCCCGCGCGCCGCGCCACCCTCCTCGGCCTGGCCGAGGGCTGGGCCGCCCTGGCCCCCGACGGACGCTACAAGTGGGAGGGCAACGCCACCGCCGAGTTCTGGTACGCCGTGGGCCTGTGCCGCTTCGAGCCGGGCGAGCTCGACGCCTACCTCCCCGAGGTCCGCCGCCTCCCCCTCGACGCCCCGTTCTAGGGGGCGGCGCGGCCGGTGAGCGAGGCCCAGAGCGCGTCGACCTGGGTCTTCAGGTCGGCGAGGGTGCCGGAGTTGTCGATGACGTGGGTGGCGACGGCGCGGCGGTCGGCGCGGGACGCCTGCGCGGCCATGCGGGCGCGGGCGTCCTCCTCCGTCATGCCGCGGCGGGCGACGAGGCGGTCGAGCTGGACCTCCTCGGGCGCGTCCACGACGACGACCTCGTCGTACATGCCGGCCAGGCCGTTCTCCGCCAGGAGGGGGACGTCGTAGACGACGACCGCGTCCGCGGGGGCGGCGTCCATCAGCTCCTGCATCCGCTCCCCCACCAGCGGGTGGACGATCGCGTTCAGGGCGGCGAGCCGGTCCGGGTCGGCGAACACGATGCGGCCGACCTTCTCCCGGTCGAGGGCGCCGTCCGGGAGCAGCACGTCCTCGCCGAACTCCGCCACCACGGCGGCGAGACCCGGGGTGCCCGGCTCGACCACCTCGCGGGCGATCCTGTCGGCGTCGATGACGACCGCGCCGTGACCGCGGAGCCGCCTCGACACCTCGCTCTTGCCCGAACCGATCCCGCCGGTGAGTCCCACTTTCAGCACGGGACTCACCCTAGCGGCGCGGCGGGCGAGGGGTTCCGGCGGCTAGGCGGTCCCGGCGGGGACGAGTGTCTTGCGCATGTGGACGAGGGTGAGGTGCGCGGCGACGCGCTCCCGGTGCGTCTCGGAGTAGCCGAGCCGCCGGTACAGGCGCACGTTCGCCTCGCTGAGGTGGCCGGTGAACAGCACGCACGCGTCGGCGCGCCCGGCGATCTCGTCCTCCAGCTCCGTCATCAGGCGCCGCCCGAGGCCGCGGCGCTGCAGGTCGGGGGCCACGACGAGCCGCCCGACCAGGCACGTGCGGTCGCTGAACTGGGCGCGGACGGCGCCGACGAGGCGGCCGTCCATGACCGCCTTCAGGACCACGGCGTCCCCGGCCAGCACCTTGCGCAACTGCTCGGCCGACTCCACCAGCGGGGGGATGAACGGGTCGCCGTACAGCTGGGCCTCCGTGACGTAGGCGGCCCGCTGCACGGTCATCATCTCCCCCGCGTCCGCAGGGGCCGCCCGCTCGATCGCGACCGTCTCAGCGCTCATGCGCCGTCACCTCGCGGGCAGCCGCCCCCTCGCGCCCCCCGGTTCGCTTCACTCATGTCCCGACCCTAGGGGCAGGCGCCGCCCGCGTCCGCTCACCGGCCGATCCGGACGGTCACCGCGACCGGGTAGTGGTCGGAGGCGTCGGACTCGGGCACGTCGTAGTCGGTGACGAGCACGCCGTCCGACCCGAAGACCCAGTCGGTGCTGGTGCCGTCGGACCTGGTCGGGTACTGCTCGCCGCCGATCGCGGTGTTGCGCAGGTCGGTGCCGTCGGTCATCGCGGTCAGCTCCGGGCTGCCCGGGCCCGCGTTGAAGTCGCCGCCGATGATCGTGCGGGGCGCGCCGCCCCACGCCCGCAGCAGCGCCGCGATCTCCCGGGCCCGCTCGCCGCCCCGGTCGTCGCCGCCCTCCAGGTGCGTCGACCACACGTCCACCGTGGTCGGGCCGACGGCGAGCCGCGCCCACACGTAGCCGCGGATCTGCGACCAGTCGCCCTTCGGCATCCGGCCCGTCCCGGAGCTGCGCACCGGGAGCGACGTCAGGATCGCGTTGCCGAACTGGCCGTCGGCGGCGGGCCCCCAGATCAGCTTCATGCCGAGGCGCCGCGACAGCCACACGGCGACGTCGCTGGTGCCGGACAGCAGCGACCCGCGCCCGGCCTCCTGCAGCAGGACGACCTGCGCGCGCTGCCCCTCGATGACGCGGGCGACGCCCTCCGGGTCGAGGCGGCCGGACTGGTTGACCGCGTCGTGGATGTTGTAGCTGAGCACCCGCACCTGCCCCGCGGCGGGCGCCGCCGGGGCCTCGCCGTCCGGCGCGGCCACGGTGAACACGAGGGTGCCGGCCAGCAGCACCAGCGCGGCGGCGCCGGCGGTGAGGGCCCGCAGCGGGGCACGGGCCGGCAGCGGACCGCCGCGCGCCGCGGCGATCGCCGCGAGCGCGCCGAGCAGGATGCCGGCGAGGCCGGGCAGCAGGTTGTTCGGAACCGGCAGCGGCGAGACCGCGCTGACCTGGTACGGGATGAGGATCGCGGCGACGAGCAGGCCGCCGAGCGCGGCGCCGGCGTCCACCCGCCAGACGGGCCCGCCGGTCCCGGCGCGGCGCAGCGGCGCGCGGCACGCCACGGCGAGCAGCCACGCCGACAGCACCTGCCCGACGATCACGACGGGGACGACCTCGATGCCGGAGACCGCGTACGTCCCGGCGACGGCGCCCGCGCCGACGCCGAGGACCGTCCCGCCGAGCACGCACACGCCGCCCGGCACGGCCCGCACGGCGAGCCCGGAGGCCAGGAACGCCAGCGCGAGGCCCTGGCCGATCACGATCGCGACGTGCGCGCCGGTCAGCGACTGCCACCCCGACGAGGCCACGAACGCGGGGCTGGCGAGGACGAGGATCTGCAGCGCGAGGAACGGCCCGAACGCCGCGGCGCCGAGCGCGTCCCGCCAGGACACGCCGGGCGCGGTGACGGGTCCCGACGCCAGCTCGCGGTAGAGCGCGGCGGCGCCGACGCCGACGAACGCCAGGCAGGCCAGCCAGGGGCCGATGCCGTCGCGCCACACCGGGTCCCAGGTGGCGAAGCACATCCGCACGGCGCCGTCGATGGACAGGCCCGCGACGGTGGCGGTGGCGAAGCCGACCCCCGACAGGCCGCGGGCGCCCTCGTACAGCGCCGCGACGGCGATCATGCCGATGGCGGTGCCGGCGAACGCGAGCCAGGTGCGGGGGTCGAGCGCCTGGGCGAGGAGCCGGACGGCGAACAGCCCGCCGACGCCGGCGAGCAGCAGCCCGCGCGGGCCGGCGAAGCGGCGGATGAGCGGGGCGGCGAACCCGGCGAGGTAGACCGCGAGCACCGCGCCGGCGGCGGCCGCGGTCCCGGCCTCGTCGGCGAAGTGGTCGAGCTGCGGCAGCGAGAACCGCAGCGTCTGCGCGAGCACCGCGACGGTCACGGCGATCAGCGCGAGTCTGGCGGGGCCCTGCGGGACGATCGGGGGGCCGGCCGCGGCCGGGCCGCCGGTCCTGGTGCCTACGTCTGTGCTGGCCAATTGAACGACTGCTCCCGGGGGACGAGCGGACCTTCGGGACGTGCGGATGCTGCGGAGCGCCGCGGACCGGCGCGTGCCATCAGGGTCATGGTGGCGCAACCGCAGCACGGCCGGAGGCCGATCTCGAAAGATCGTTCTCCGGCCGTGTTCAGGGTCTCACCGGCCGCCGCGCGCGAGCCGCCGGGGCGGCCGCGCGCGGACGGCGCGTCGGCTGGGCGTCACTGCCCGCCGGAGAGCTTCTCCCGCAGTGCGGCGAGCGCCTCGTCGGTGGCCAGGGCGCCACCGCCGGACTCGCTCTCGCCGCCGCCGGAGTAGGAGGTCTCGCCGCCACCGCCGCCGCCGCCCGTGGGCTCGGCACCGGCCTCCGCCTCGGCCTTGCGGGCCTCCTCGATCTGCTTGCGGTGGGCGTCGAAGCGGGAGCGGGCCTCGGCGTACTGCCGCTCCCAGGTCTCACGCTGCTCGTCGAAGCCCTCGAGCCATTCGCCGGTGTCGGCGTCGAAGCCCTCGGGGTACTTGTAGTTCCCCTGGTCGTCGTACTCGGCCGGCATGCCGTACAGGGTCGGGTCGAAGTCCTCTTCCTCGATCCCCGCGGCGCCCTCGTTGGCCTGCTTGAGCGACAGGCTGATCCGGCGCCGGTCGAGGTCGATGTCGATGATCTTCACGAAGATCTCGTCGCCGACCTGGACGACCTGCTCGGGGATCTCCACGTGCCGCTCGGCCAGCTCGGAGATGTGCACCAGGCCCTCGATGCCCTCCTCGACGCGGACGAACGCGCCGAACGGCACCAGCTTGGTGACGCGGCCCGGGACGACCTGCCCGATCTGGTGGGTGCGGGCGAACTGCTGCCACGGGTCTTCCTGGGTCGCCTTGAGCGACAGGGAGACGCGCTCGCGCTCCATGTCGACGTCCAGGACCTCGACCGTGACCTCCTGGCCGACCTCGACGACCTCGGAGGGGTGGTCGATGTGCTTCCAGGACAGCTCGGAGACGTGGACCAGACCGTCGACGCCGCCGAGGTCGACGAACGCGCCGAAGTTGACGATCGAGGACACGACGCCCTTGCGGACCTGGCCCTTCTGCAGCGTGTTGAGGAAGGTCTGGCGGACCTCGCTCTGCGTCTGCTCCAGCCAGGCGCGGCGGGACAGGACCACGTTGTTGCGGTTCTTGTCCAGCTCGATGATCTTGGCCTCGAGCTCGCGCCCGACGTAGGGCTGAAGGTCGCGGACCCGGCGCATCTCGACCAGCGAGGCGGGCAGGAAGCCGCGCAGCCCGATGTCGAGGATGAGACCGCCCTTGACGACCTCGATGACCGTGCCGGTGACGATGCCGTCCTCGTCCTTGATCTTCTCGATCGTGCCCCAGGCGCGCTCGTACTGGGCGCGCTTCTTGGACAGGATCAGCCGGCCTTCCTTGTCCTCCTTCTGGAGGACGAGGGCCTCGACGTGGTCTCCGGTGGAGACGACCTCGTTCGGGTCGACGTCGTGCTTGATGGACAGCTCACGCGAGGGGATGACGCCCTCGGTCTTGTAGCCGATGTCGAGGAGGACCTCGTCACGATCGACCTTGACGACAGTGCCTTCGACAATGTCGCCGTCGTTGAAGTACTTGATGGTCTCATCGATCGCGGCGAGGAAGGCTTCCTCGGACCCGATGTCGTTGACCGCTACCTGCGGGGTGGTCGAGGTGGCCTCGGTGCTGCTCGTCATGTGTCGGCTGGCTCCGGTACGGACATGGAAGTCGTGATGGGCATGTGCGCGGAGGGCCGTTATCCGCCCTGCCGAAGACCGGAAGGGAACGCGGACAACCGCCGCGTCAGTGAACCGAACCGATGTCGCCGACCTGACCGAGCGCGAGCCTGCTCCGTCCGAAGCGCGCGCAGGCCCACAGCGCAGCGATCAGGATATGGGACCGAAGTCCCCGGGTCAATCCGGCTGGCGGCGCCGCGATCAGTACATCCGCGCGTAGGCCCGGTACTGCTTGGCGATCCGGTCCTCGGACGCCTTGGGAAACGTCACGGTGTTCGGGTCTCCGTCAGAGGTGTACCGCTCGCCGGGGTTCTTGTCCAGGTACTCCAGCCACGCCGTGGAGCAGTACTTGGTGCAGTCGTTCTCCTTGATCTTGCCCTCGGACCGCACCCGGTCGATGTTCCACCGGTCGAAGTCGGCGTCGAACGGCGAGAGCGACGGCCGCCACCCGGCCAGGAAGATCCCCTGGAAGGCGTACCGGCCGTCCTGCTTCTCGGCCCACGCCTTCTTCTTCGGGACGGCCCCGAACGGATACGCGAACGTGGTCGCGTGCGTCCCGGTGAGCCGGACGATCCGGTCCTCCATGTCCCCGATCTCCTTGTGCACGCCCTTCTCGGACATGCCGGTCAGGCTCGGGTGGGACACGGTGTGGTTGCCGAGCTCGAACCCGTGCTGCCGGAGCCATCCGAGCCCCGCGGCGGCCCGCGTCTCGTCCATCCCGAACAGCTCCTTGTTCAGGTAGAACGTCGCGACCGGCCGGAACCCCGGGTTCTCCCGCGCGACCTGCTCGATGACCGCCACGGCCGTGTCGGGCGCCGGGTTGCCCTGCGGGTCGAGCCCGAAGTGCCCGGGCGTGCTGTCGTCGAACGTCAGCACCACGGGATGCTTGCCCGCCGGCACGTCGATCCGCCCGCTGACGAACTCCGCCGCCGTGATCGGGTAGTAGCCGTCCTTGGCGAGCCCGGTCAGCTCGTCGTACAGCTCCTTGCTCGACCGGTCCAGCGACAGCTCGGGCTTCTTCATGATCCGGTGGTACATCAGCACCGGGATCTGCCCCAGCTCGTTGGCCTTGACCGCGACCGCCCCGGCCGCCGCCGCGGCGATGGGCGTGGACACCGCCACCGAAGGCGTCGCACTCCCCGAGGCTCCGGGCGCCCCGGGTACCGGCGCGAGCCCGGCCTTGGCGGCTCTCGCGGTGGCCGTCGCCTCGGAAGCGGCCCCGGCCCGCCGGGCCACGTTCTCCTTGCGATGTTCCTTGCGCCCCCCGGGAAGCGTCAGCCCCAGGACAACGGCACAGACGACCACAACTCCAGCAATCTTGTGAAGGAGAGGCACAGTTCCCCCGCCGGTAGACCCGAACAGGACCAGGGGGACAGCGTACGACCCCCCGGACATCTACGGACACCCACCGACCTACCCGAATGATCCCCACGCACCACCCCCACCAGGCCCCACAGAGAATCAAGTCCGAAAACCCCCGGTAAAACCCACCCACCCCCGAAAAACAACACCCCCGCCACAAAACCCACCCACCCCGCAACCCAACCACCACAAACCGGCGCAAATAGCCCAACAAAGGCACGCCCACGCCCGATGGCCCAAACCGCCGCCCAGCCAAACCCCACAACCCCGACAGATGGCGAAAGACCAAAGCCCGCGCCCACGGCACCCGACGACCCCGCAACGCGAGAAGCCAACGCCGGCGACAACGCGCCCCCACCCCGAACAGCCAACCGAAGCGCCCCACCGCACCCATCGGAGAGAGCATCCAAGCCAGCCCCCCGACTCCCGCAGAACGTCCATGAGGGCAAAGCCAGGCGCCCGCCTACCCCCGCTCGGGCCTGGAGCGAACCGAGGCGACGCCGACGGTCACCCGCAAGGCCCGACGCCAACGGGCCCTCGGGACCCGAGGGAGCAGAGCACGGCAACAGCCAGCGCAACGACCTCAACCGCAACCGCAACCACGCAACAACCTCAATGGGCGCGATCGCGTCCGAAGGCAGATCCGAGCGAAGCAAGGATCTGATCGCGCAGCGAGCCGCAAGGCGAGACGAAGCGATGCCAGCGATCGCCCGCAGTGCCCGACGACGGAGGGCCGCCAAGCCCGAAAGAGGACAGCACTGCAAAAAACACAGCGCAACAACCCCAGCCACCGCCGCAACCACGCAACAGCCTCAATGGTTGCGATCGCGTCCGAAGGCAGGTTCAAGCGAAGCGAGAACCTGATCGCGCAGCGAGCCGCTAGGCGAGTCGGAGCGATGCCAGCGATCGCCCGCGTTTATCGACGATGGAGGGCCGCCAGGCCCGAAGGAGGAGAAAAACGCAATTAATGCGCAGCGTCCTGCCAGGTGCGGCCGGTGCCCATGGAGACGCTCAGGGGGGCGCGTAGTTCGTAGGCGGCGGCCATCTGGGTGCTGACGAGGGTTTTCAGGTCGTCGAGTTCTCCTGGGGCGACTTCGAAGACGAGTTCGTCGTGGACCTGGAGGAGCATGCGGGAGGTGAGGCCGGCGTCGCGGAGGGCGCGGTCGACGTTGAGGCTGGCGACCTTGATGATGTCGGCGGCCGAGCCCTGGATGGGGGCGTTGAGGGCCATGCGTTCGGCCATCTCGCGGCGCTGGCGGTTGTCGGAGTTGAGGTCGGGCAGGTAGCGGCGGCGGCCGAGGATGGTCTCGGTGTAGCCCTCCTGGCGGGCCTTGGCGACGATGTCGCGGAGGTAGTCGCGGACGCCGCCGAACTGCTCGAAGTACTCCTCCATGAGGCCGCGCGCCTCGTCCGGGGAGATCCGCAGCTGCTGGGAGAGGCCGTAGGCGGACAGGCCGTAGGCGAGGCCGTAGTTCATGGCCTTGATGCGCGCGCGCAGTTCGGAGTCGATCTGCTCGGGCGGCAGGCCGAAGACGCGGGACGCGGTGATGGTGTGGAAGTCGGCGCCGGAGCCGAAGGCCTCCAGGAGCGCGTCGTCCTCCGAGAGGTGCGCCATGATGCGCAGCTCGATCTGGGAGTAGTCGGCGGTGAGGAGGGATTCGTAGCCGTCGCCGACGACGAAGGCCTCGCGGATCTGGCGGCCTTCGGCGGTGCGGATCGGGATGTTCTGCAGGTTGGGGTCGGTGGAGGAGAGCCGCCCGGTGGCGGCGATCATCTGGTTGAACGTGGTGTGGATGCGGCCGGCGTCGTCGGCCATGGGGATCAGGGAGTCGACGATGCTCTTGAGCTTGGCGACCTCCCGCCACCGCAGGATGTGCTCCAGGACGGGGTGGCCGTCCTTCTCCAGGAGGGTCGTGAGGGCCTCGGAGTCGGTGGTGTAGCCGGTCTTGGTGCGCTTGGTCTTGGGGAGGTTCAGCTCGTCGAACAGGACCTGCTGGACCTGCTTGGGCGAGCCGAGGTTGAACTCGCGCCCGACGGCGGCGTGGGCCAGCTGCTCCTGCTCCTTGACCTGGCCGCCCAGGGACGCCGACAAGCCCGCCAGGTGGTCGGCGTCGACGGCGATGCCGGCGCGTTCCATGGCGGCGAGGACGCCGACCAGCGGCAGCTCGACCTCGCGCAGGAGGCGGGTGGCGCCGCGCTTGTCGAGGTCCTTGTCGAGGACGTCGGCGAGCTCGGTGACGGCGCGGGCGCGGACGGCGAGGGCTTCGGCGGCCTCTTCCTCTCCGGAGCCGTCCAGGGTGAGCTGGCCGGAGTCCTCGGTCTCGCTGCGCAGCTCGCGGTGCAGGTAGCGCAGGACGAGGTCGGCGAGGTCGAACGTGCGCTGGCCGGGGAGCGCGAGGTAGGCGGCGAGCGCGGTGTCGCTGGTGACGCCCTCCAGCCGCATGCCGCGCGCGGCGAGCGCCAGCATCGGGCCCTTGGCCTCGTGGATCGCCTTGGGGCGGGCGGGGTCGGCGAGGTAGGCGGCGAGGGCGCGCTCGTCGTCCTCGATCAGCTCGGCCGGGTCGAGGTGGACGGCGGGGCCCTTGACGGACGCCAGCGCCAGCGCGGTGATCTCGCCGGTGCCGCGGCCCCAGGTGCCGGTGACGGCGACGCCGATCCGGTCGGCGGTGTTGGCGTCGAGCCAGGCGCCGAGGGCGCCGGGTTCGAGCGGTTCCACCTCGACGTCGAAGCCCTCATCGGCCTCGGGCTCGGCCGCGGAGATCGAGGAGTACAGCCGTTCGCGCAGGACGCGGAACTGCAGCGAGTCGAACAGGGTGTGGATCTCCTCGCGGTCCCACTGGCCCATCGTCAGCTGCGGCGGCGTCAGCTCCAGGCCGACCTCGCAGTCGAGCTTGTTGATCTGCTGGTTGCGCAGCACGCCGGACAGGTGCTCGCGCAGGTTGTCGCCGGCCTTGCCCTTGATCTCGTCGACGCGGTTCACGAGGGTGTCGAGGTCGCCGTACTTGGTGAGCCACTTGGCGGCGGTCTTCGGGCCGACGCCGGGCACGCCGGGCAGGTTGTCGCTGCTCTCCCCCACGAGGGCGGCGAGCTCGCGGTACCGCTCGGGCGGGACGCCGTACTTGGCCTCGACGGCGGCGGGGTCCATCCGGGCGAGCTCCGACACGCCGCGGACGGGGTACAGGATCGTCACCGAGTCGTCGACCAGCTGGAACGCGTCGCGGTCGCCGGTGACGATGAGGGTCTGCATCCCCGCGCGGGTGGCCTGGACGGACAGCGTGGCGATGATGTCGTCGGCCTCGAACCCGGCGACCGACAGCCGCGGGATGCGCAGCGCGTCCAGCACCTCGAAGATCAGGCTGACCTGGCTGCGGAACTCGTCGGGCGTCTTCTGCCGGCCGGCCTTGTACTCGACGTACTGCTCGTGCCGGAACGTCGGCTCGGAGCGGTCGAACGCCACCGCGATGTGGGACGGCTGCTCGTCGCGCAGCACGTTGATGAGCATCGAGGTGAAGCCGTACACGGCGTTGGTCGGCTGCCCGTCGGTCGTGGAGAAGTTCTCCACGGGCAATGCGAAGAACGCCCGGTAGGCCAGGGAGTGGCCGTCGAGCAGCAGAAGCCGGTCGCGCTTGTCAGGGGTCGTCGGTGAGGTCGCCACACCAGGACTCTAGTCTGCGCGTACGACAGTTTTGTGGAGGCGTAAGTGACTGACACCGACGGCGCGAGCCCGGAGGACCTGGGCGCGAAGATCCTCGCGGGGGAGGAGTTCGACGCGCACGGCGACCTGGCGAAGAACATGGGCGTCGAATACCTGGAGGCCTCGGCCGAGCGCGTCGTGGGGCGCATGCCGGTCAAGGGCAACACCCAGCCGTACGGGCTGCTGCACGGCGGCGCGTCCTGCGTGCTGGCCGAGTCCCTGGGCTCGGTGGGCGCGGCCCTGCACGCGGGCCCGGACCGCATCGCCGTCGGGATCGAGATCAACGCCACCCACCACCGGTCCGCCACCGACGGGTTCGTCACGGGCGTGGCGACCCGCGCGCACGGGGGCCGCACCCTCGCCACCTACGACATCGTCATCACCGACGACCAGGACCGGCGGGTCTGCACCGCGCGCCTCACCTGCATGCTGCGCGACGCCCCGCCCGGCCGCTGACACGGCGTGATCCGCGCTTTCTTTGCGATGCGCGCCCCCGGGTCTGTAGCGTGGATCAGACCGGCCCGGGGTCACCGAGTAGACAACGTACGCGCCCGGGGAAGGTTCGTACGGCCCCAAAGGTGACCCCGGGTCAACGCATGTCCGGGGACGGTCGCGCCCCCGACACCGGCGTAGGTCCGTCACCGGTTGCGGTTGGGTTGCGAAACGATCCCGCCCGTTCACCCGTTCCGGGCGCCGGACGTACCGTCCGAGCATGCGCCACGCTGACACGCGCACCCCCGGCCCGCGCGCCCGGCACCGGGCGGGCACCGCCCGCGCGGGCACCGTCCTCGCGGGCGCCGCGCTCGCCCTCGCCGCGGCCCTCCCGCTCGCGGGGTGCTCCGGCTCCGGGCGGGCCACCTCCCTCCCCGACTACAAGATCCCCGCCGAGAAGGCGCGGGAGGGCGAGGCCGTCCCCGAGGGCAGGACGGGCAAGAGCGCCGACATGCGGTTCACCGTCGTCGGCTTCCGCGAGGCCATGACGGACGTCATGGGCACCCACGCCTCCATGAACGCCAAGGGCGCCTTCACCCGCGTGCGGGTCCTGGCCGTCAACACCGGACGCGACATCCAGGTGTTCGACACCTGGCAGCAGCGCCTCGTCACGACCGACGGCAGGACCTACTCCCCCGACGTCAACGCCACCATGATCAAACGGCAGCCGGAGCGGCTCTCGGTCGGGGCGTCCATGCGCGTCGAGTTCGACCTGTGGTTCGACGTCCCCCGCGGCGCCAGGACCAGAGCCGTCCGGCTGTACGGCTCACCACCGGTCGGCGCCACCACCGACCCGGACCCCGCCGAGATCAAGCTCCCCTGACCCCCGCGACGCGCAAGGCCCGCCCGGCCCGGACGAACCGGGCCGAGCGGGCCTGACACGCTCGGACGCGCCGCTACTTCGCGGTCCCCTCGCCGGAACCGTCCTCGGGGCCCTCGGCCGCCGGAGCGGGCTCCTCGGCCGCCGGAGCGGCTTCCCCGGCCGCCGGAGCGGCGCCGTCGCCCAGCTCGCCGCCCAGGTAGGCCGCCCGGACCTCCGGGTCGTCCAGCAGGTCCGCCGCGGGCGCCGACTTGACCACCCGGCCGGTCTCCAGCACGTACGCCCGGTGCGCGATCTGCAGCGCCTGCTGCGCGTTCTGCTCCACCAGCAGCACCGTCGTGCCCCGCCGGTTGATCTCCTGGATGATCGAGAAGATCTGCTGGACGAGCATGGGCGCCAGCCCCATCGACGGCTCGTCCAGCAGCAGCACCTTCGGCTTGGCCATCAGCGCCCGCCCGATCGCGAGCATCTGCTGCTCGCCGCCCGACATCGTGCCGCCCAGCTGCTTGCGGCGCTCGGCCAGCCGCGGGAACAGCTCGAACGCCTCCGCCAGCTCCTTGGCGGGGTCGTCCTTGCGGGCGTAGGCGCCCATCAGCAGGTTCTCCTCCACCGTCATGCCGGGGAAGATCCCCCGGCCCTCCGGCGCCTGCCCGATGCCGACCAGCACCCGCTTGTGCCCGGGCATCCTGCTGATGTCCTCGCCGTCGAACCGGATCGCGCCCGACGACAGCCCGCGCAGCCCCGAGATGGTCTTCAGGGTCGTCGTCTTCCCGGCGCCGTTCGCGCCGATCAGCGTGACGATCTCCCCCTGGCCGACCTCCGCGGTGATGCCCTTCAGCGCGGCGATCTTCCCGTAGTGGACGTGGATGTCACTGATCTCAAGAAGCATCGGCCGGAGCCCCCAGATACGCCTCGATGACCCGCGGGTCGTTCTGCACCTCGGCCGGCAGGCCGTCCGCGATCTTCTGGCCGAAGTCCAGCACCGCGACCCGGTCGCTGATGCCCATGACCAGGCTCATGTCGTGCTCGATCAGCAGCACCGTCACGCCGGTGTCCCGGATGTCGCGGATCAGCTGCTGCAGCGCCACCTTCTCCGCCGGATTCATGCCCGCAGCGGGCTCGTCCAGCAGCAGCAGCTTCGGCTCGGTGGCCAGCGCCCGGGCGATCTCCAGCCGCCGCTGGTCGCCGTACGGCAGGTTCTTCGCCGCCTCCTCGCCGCGGTGCGGGATCCCCACCAGCTCCAGCAGCTCCCGCGCCCGCTCGCGGCCGCGGCGCTCCTCGCGGCGGTGCCACGGAAGCCCGAGCGCCGCCCCGACGAACCCCGTCCGGTGGTGCGCGTCCGCGCCCACCATGACGTTCTCCAGCGCCGTCATGTTGTGGAACAGCCGCACGTTCTGGAACGTGCGCGCCACACCCAGCTTCGTCACGAGGTAGCGCTTCTTGCCGTCGATGCGCTTCCCGCGGAACACCACCTGCCCCTCGGTCGGCCGGTAGACGCCGGTGGTCACGTTGAACACCGTCGTCTTCCCCGCCCCGTTCGGGCCGATCAGCGCGAAGATCTCGCCCTCGCGGATCGTGATGTCCACCTTGTTGAGCGCGACCACGCCGCCGAACCGCATGACGACGTCCCGCAGCTCCAGGACGGGTGACGCGCCCTTCGCCTCGCTCACTTGCCCTCCTCCACGGCGGCCGCGTCCGACTGGCCCGGACCGGCCACCTCGGCGCCCATGCTGCCCATGCCGCCGGTGCCCTCGGCCAGCTCCGCCTTCCGCTGCCGCGACGGCCACAGGCCCTCCGGACGGAAGATCATCATCACCACGAGCGCGGCACCGAAGATCAACATCCGGTAGTCGTGCAGGAACCGGAACCGCTCCGGCAGCCACGCCAGCACCGCGGCGCCCAGCATCACGCCCGGAAGGTTGCCCGAGCCGCCCAGCACCACGCCGGCCAGGATCAGCGCCGAGACGAGGAACTCGAAGTTCTGCGGGTTGATCGAGGTGATCTGCCCGGCGAACACCACGCCGCCGCTGCCGCCGATCGCCGCGCCGATCGCGAACGCCGCCAGCTTGAACTTGAACGTCGGCACGCCCATCAGCTCCGCCGCGTCCTCGTCCTCCCGAATCGACGCCCACGCGCGGCCCACCCGCGACCGCTCCAGCCGCTTCACGAAGACGATCGCGATGATGATGAACAGCACCAGCAGGTAGTAGTACGGCCGCGCGTCCAGCAGCCCGTACTTCAGCGGCTGGACGCCCAGGATCTCGAACTCCGACAGCGACGGCGGGTGCGGGATCCCCTGCACGCCGCGCGGGCCGTTCACGTACGAGCTGTTGTTCGCCGTCCGCTTGACGATCTCACCGAAGCCGAGCGTCACGATCGCCAGGTAGTCGCCGCGCAGCCGCAGCGTCGGCGCGCCGAGGATGACCCCCGCCAGCGCCGAGAACCCGATCGCCAGCCCCAGCGACTCCCAGAAGTTCCACTCGTAGCGCGTCGCGAAGATGGCCATCGTGTAGCCGCCGACCGCGTAGAACGCCACGTACCCGAGGTCGAGGAGACCGGCCATGCCGACCACCACGTTCAGCCCGATCGCCAGCAGCACGTAGATCGCGATCTGGCTGCTCAGCATCGACGGCCAGTCGCTGCCGCTCGGCGCCATGAACGAGCCGATCGCCTCGCTCGGCAGCAGCAGCGCGCCGACGATCAGCAGCAGGTAGACGGCCCACCGCACCGCGCCGGGAGCCGACGCCCACCAGTCGCGCAGCGGGTCGAGAGAGAACATGTCGCGCGCCGAGCGGAGACCGCCCGCGCCGCCGTCGCCGTTTCCGTTCTTCGTGAGGTTCATGCGCGCGCCTGCTGGAGGGACTCACCGAGAATGCCGGTGGGACGGAACATCAGGACCAAGATCAGCACGGAGAACGCGACCACGTCGCGCCACTGGGATCCGAAGAAGCTCGAACCGTACATCTCCAGCAGCCCGAGCGTGAAGCCGCCGACCAGGGCGCCCCGGATGTTGCCGATGCCGCCGAGCACCGCCGCCGTGAACGCCTTGATGCCGAGCAGGAAGCCGACGAAGTAGTTCGTGCTCTCGAAGCGCAGGAAGTACAGCGCCGCCGCCACACCGGCCATCACCCCGCCGACCAGGAACGTCACCTGCACGACCCGGTCGATGTTCACGCCCATCAGCACGGCCGTCTCCGGGTCCTGCGCCGTCGAGCGGATGCCCCGGCCGAGCTTCGTGCGGTTCACGAACTGGTCCAGCGCGATCATCATGAGCACCGCGCCCACGAAGACGATCAGCTGATCGTTGCGGATCAGGATCGGCCCGACGTCCACGACGTCCGACAGCTTCTTGAAGTGCTCGTTGACGTCGAGCTTGCCGCCCTCCTTCGACGTCCCGAACACCCGGTGGATGAGCACCGTGCCCATCAGCTGCTGGATGAAGATCGACGCGCCGATCGCCGAGATCAGCGCCGCGAGTCTCGACGCCCCCCGTTTGCGCAGCGGCCGGTAGGCCGCCACCTCCAGCAGCATCGCGCCGCCGCCCGCGACCGCGCCGCCGACCACCGCCATGAGCGCCACCACGCCGATCAGCGCGACGCCGCCCACCGCGGACACGTCCAGGGTCCGCACCGTCCACAGCGCCGCGAACGTGCCGACCATGAAGATGTCGGCGTGCGCGAAGTTGATCAGCCGGAGCACGCCGTAGACCATCGTGTAGCCCAGCGCCAGCAGCGCGTAGATCGCGCCCAGCGCCAGGCCGTCGACGGTCGACGGCCAGAATTGATTGATGAAGTCGTCGAGCACCTTCGGTCGCCTTCGTCAAAAGGAGCGGGAGCGCTGTAGCGCTCCCGCTCCCGCGCCATCAGGGGCCCCCGGGACGGGGGCGGTCGGTCCGGGGCGTGGTGACGCCTACGAGACCTTCGCTTCGTTGCTGTTGCCGAGCAGCGGCAGCTTGTTGTCCTTCACCTCGTAGATGAAGATGTCCTTGGCCGCCAGCTCGCCGTTCTCGGCGAACTTGATCTGCTTGCCGACGCCCTGGAAGTCCTCGGTCTTCAGGAAGCTGTTGATGTCCTCCGGCGAGGTCTTGCCGGCCTTGATCGCCTCGATGAACGCCGTCGCGGCGTCGAAGCCCTCGGTCGAGTAGATCGCGACCTCGGAGTTGAACTTCGCCTTGTAGTCGTCGGCGAACTTCTTGGCCTTCGGGTTCGTCTTGCCCTCGGCGTCGATCAGGCAGCCGCAGCTCAGCAGCGCGCCCTGCGCGTTGGCCTGGCCGGCGCCCTCGATCAGACCGGTCGCCAGCGAGCCGTCGCCGGACATCATCTTGCCCTTGTAGCCGGCCTCGCGGAGCTGCTTGAACAGCCGGCCCGCCACCGCGTAGTAGCCGCCGAAGTAGACCGCGTCCGGCTTGAACTGGTTGATCTTGTTGACGGTCGAGGAGTAGTCCGTCGCCTTGTCGTCGACCGCGTCGGTCTGGGTCTGCACGCCCTTGGCGCCGGCGGCCTTGCCGATGGCGTCGGCGAGGCCCTTGCCGTAGTCCTGGTTGTCCGACACCGTGAAGATCTTCTTCGCCTTCACCGAGTTCACCAGGAAGTTCGCGGCGCCGTCGCTCTGCACGGCGTCGTCGGCCACCACCCGGTGCCAGTACTTCCAGCTCTTCTCGCCGAGCGTGATGTTGGTCGCGGACGGCGACACGCTCGGGACCTTGGCCTCTTCGAGGATCGGGGCGACGCTCTGCGACTCACCGGAGAACGCGGGGCCGATCAGACCGACGATCTTGTCGTTCTTGATGGCGCCCTGCGCCAGCGTCGTCGCCTGCTCCGGCTTGCCCTGGCTGTCGTAGGTCTTGAACTTGATCTTGACCTTCGGGTTCGTGGCGTTGTACTGCTCGATGGCCAGTTGCGCGCCCTGCTTGGGCGGGATCACCAGGCCCGAGTTCTCACCGGTCAGGTCACCCATGAACCCGAGCGTGATCTCGTTGCCGTTGCCGGAGTCGCTATCGCCGTCACCGCACGCCACGGCGCTGAGCGCGAGCGCCGCGCTCACCGCAACCGCGCCGGTGATCCTCATCATGTTGCGCCGCAAGGTGCCCAACCTTTCCATCCGGATCCGGGTGGATCGGGTACGAGTGAAGCCCCGACGCCGACCCCCTCGAAAGGAGGAAACCGGTCACTCGGGGACCAGGTATGTCGTACACCGTCGACCCACCCCAGAACAGGACCCCCGGATCGAAGGGTTACTCGTTCGTTACGCCCCTGTGCCCATCCGATACCGGGCGTTGCCTGGGACGATTACGAAACGTGACGTCAACGGCCCGGTCCGGCACCTGCGCTTTGGACCTTGACAACCGGGCGTTCGACCGCGCTGAGGAGTCAGCCCGCGGCGGGCTCGTCCCGGCCCCCGGAGGCGCCCGCCACGACGGCCTCGGCGACGGCCCGCATCGTGAGCCGCCGGTCCATCGAGGTCTTCTGGATCCACCGGAACGCCTCGGGCTCGGACCACCCGTGCGCCTGCTGCAGCAGCCCCTTGGCCCGGTCGACCACCTTGCGCGTGTCCAGCCGCTCCTGCAGCCCCGCGACCTCGGCCTCCAGCGCGCGCAGCTCGGTGTACCGGCTGACCGCCATCTCGATCGCCGGCGTGAGGTCGGTCTTGGAGAACGGCTTGACGAGATAGGCCATCGCGCCCGCGTCGGTCGCCCGCTGGACGAGCTCCCGCTGGGAGAACGCGGTCAGGATCACCACCGGCGCGATCCGCTCCGCGGAGATCCGCTCGGCCGCCGAGATGCCGTCCAGCACCGGCATCTTCACGTCGAGGATCACGAGGTCGGGCTTCAGCTCCCCGGCGAGGCGGACGGCCGTCTCACCGTCCCCGGCCTCCCCGACCACCTCGTAGCCGTCCTCCTGAAGCATCTCCTTCAGGTCCAGCCTGATCAGTGCCTCGTCTTCCGCGATCACAACCCGCCGAGCGCTCTCCACGCCCACGAGCCTACCGAAACCCGCTACCCTGGTCCCCGTCGCCCCGCCTCATGCAGGGCGATACGGACACCAAGGGACATGTCCGGATAAATATGCCGGGATGGCGAAATAGGCAGACGCGAATCCCTCAAAAGGATTTGTCCGAAAGGGCGTGCGGGTTCGAGTCCCGCTCCCGGCACTTCTAGAGATCCCTTCTCCATTAAGCGTCGCGCGTCGCGCATTGCGTCTGAGAGCTCGCCCCGAAACCGGCAATGCCTCCACATTCGTCAGTGAGGCGCTGTGCTGGTGAATACAGCACCGCACGCCAGAGAAATCGCTGATCCTCTTTTCAGCATGGCCTCAAGGTCAGCAACGCCTGGCGCGATGCCTCACATAGAGCGATCATGCGTGAACTGTCAGTGGCGGTCGGGAGACTGCGGGCATGTACGATCCGCGACAGCGCCCACTGGCGTTACGACTGTTGGCGGCGGGGTTCACGATCGCTGAAGTGCACCGCCAGACCGGCATCCCCACGTCCACACTGGGCAATTGGAAGAAGCGCCCCGAAAAGGCCGCGAGCCATACTCCTCCGTTATGTCCGCGTTGCCATGATCGGGCGCTCGATCCCGCCGCTTACTCCTACCTTCTCGGTCTCTACCTCGGTGACGGGCATCTCGCCCGGCAACCGAACGGCGTCCATCGCCTGGAAATCGCCTGTTCCGACGTCTGGCCGGGCCTCATCGACGCCGCCGCCGACGCGGTGGGCGCTGTTCTGCCGTCCCGTGTCGGACGCCGCCAGAAGCCCGGTTGCACGATGGTGGGGTCGTACTCCAACCACTGGCCCTGCCTGCTCCCCCAGCACGGGCCGGGGATGAAGCACACACGAAAGATCGAGTTGGCGGGGTGGCAGCGGGAGATCGTCGACGAGCGCACGGAGGAGTTCGTCCGCGGACTGATCCACTCGGACGGGTGCCGGGTCACCAACCGCGTGCGCAAGCGCCTCCGGAACGGGGACCGCTGGTACGAATATCCGCGTTACAACTTCGCGAACGTGTCGCTGGACATCCAGGGGTTGTTCACCGGGGCGCTGGATCGGCTCGGGATCGCGTGGACGCAGATGAACGCGAAGAACATCTCGGTCGCGCGAAGGGAGGCGGTGGCGCGGCTGGACGAGTTCGTCGGGCCGAAGCACTGAGAGCGCGGCGGGTTTCCGGAGCGTCGCGGAATTGAGACCGGGCGGTGATTGGTGCGCGCCGCGCGAGGTCCGCCGGGCTGGGTGTGAATTGGGGAAAAAGGAGCCGGGCACCGCGCGGGGTGCGGGTCGCGCGGTGCCCGGCAGGGGTGATGGTCAGTGGGGGATGGCGATGGCGTCGCCGAGGCTGTGCACGCGCAGGGCGTTGGTCGAGCCGGCGGTGCCGGGGGGCGAGCCGGCGACGACGACGATCTTGTCGCCCTTCTGGAACCGGCCGAGTTCGAGGAGGGCCTGCTCGACCTGGCGGACCATGGTGTCGGTGTGGTCGACCTGCGGGACGATGAAGGTCTCGACGCCCCAGACGTGGGCGAGCCGGCCGCGGACGGCGGGCACGGAGGTGAAGGCGAGCAGGGGGATCGGCGAGCGGTAGCGGGACAGGCGCCGGGCGGTCTCGCCGGACATGGTGAAGGCGGCGAGGGCCTCGGCTCCGACGATCGCGCCGACCTCGGCGGCGGCGCGGGCGATGGCGCCGCCGACGGTCTCGGGCATGCGCTCCAGGGTGTGGGTGGCCTGGAGGGAGGCCTGCTCGGCGGTCTCCACGATGCGGCTCATCGTGAGGACGGACTCGATGGGGTACTGGCCGACGCTGGTCTCGCCGGAGAGCATGACGGCGTCGGCGCCCTCGAAGACGGCGTTGGCGACGTCGGAGGTCTCGGCGCGGGTGGGGCGCGGCGCGGAGATCATGGATTCGAGCATCTGGGTGGCGACGATGACCGGGCGGGCCTTCTCGCGGCACAGCTCGATGGCGCGCTTCTGGACGATCGGCACCTGTTCGAGGGGCAGTTCGACGCCGAGGTCGCCGCGGGCCACCATGATGCCGTCGAAGGCGGCGACGATCTCGGGGAGCCGCTCGACGGCCTGCGGCTTCTCGATCTTGCCGATGAGGGGGACGCGGATGCCCTCCTCTTCCATGATCTGATAGCAGATGTCGGCGTCGGCGGGGGTGCGGACGAAGGACAGGGCGACGAGGTCGACGCCGAGGCGCAGGGCCCAGCGCAGGTCGCGCTCGTCCTTCTCGGTGAGGGCGGGGACGCTGACCGGGACGCCGGGGAGGTTGAGGCCCTTGTTGTCGGACACCATGCCGCCGACGGTGACCGTGGTGTGGACGCGGGTGCCGTCGACGGAGGTGACCTTGAGGGCGACGCGGCCGTCGTCGATGAGGACGGTGTCGCCGGGGCTGACGTCGCCCGGCAGCCCCTGGTAGGTGGTGGACACCTCGCGGCGGGTGCCGGGCACGTCGTCGGTGGTGATGGTGAACTCGTCGCCGAGGGTGAGCCGCACGGGGCCGTCGGGGAAGCGCCCGATGCGGATCTTGGGGCCCTGCAGGTCCGCGAGGATGCCGACGCCGCGGCCGGTGGCGTCGGCGGCGGCGCGGAGCCGGTGGTAGACCTCTTCGTGGACGGCGTAGTCGCCATGGCTCATGTTGAGGCGGGCGACGTCGATGCCGGCTTCGACGAGGGCGTTGATCTGCTCGCTGCTGGAGCAGGCCGGACCGATGGTGCTGACGATCTTCGCTCGACGGGTCACGTCAACAACCGTACTTAGTTACTTGTCGGTACGGATATTCGTGCAGGATATGGTCCCCCGGGGTTCACCCAGTGGTCTAGGTCAGAGGTCTAGACCACATGTGGCCGCGTCACCGTTTGAACGCCTCCACGGCGGCCTGGCAGAAGGCCTTGAGGTCGTCGGGCTTGCGGCTGCTGACCAGGGTGTTGGGGCCGTCCTCGCAGACCTGGACCTCCTCGTCCACCCAGGTGGCCCCCGCGTTGCGCAGGTCGGTCCGCAGGCTCGGCCAGGACGTCAAGGTCCGCCCCCGGACGACGTCGGCCTCGATGAGGGTCCACGGCCCGTGGCAGATGACGGCGACGGGCTTGCCCGCGTCGAAGAACGCGCGGACGAACGCGACCGCGCCGGGGTCGGTGCGCAGGAAGTCGGGGTTGGCGACGCCGCCGGGCAGCACGAGGCCGTCGAACTCGGCGGGGTCGGAGGCGTCGACGGTGGTGTCGACGGGGAAGGTGTCGCCCTTGTCCAGGTGGTTGAACGCCTGGAGGCGGCCGGACTGCGTGGAGACCAGGCGCGGGGTGGCTCCGGCCTGCTCCACGGCCTTCCACGGCTCGGTCAGCTCGACCTGCTCGGTGCCCTCGGGGGCGCACAGGAAGGCGATGGTCGTGCCCTGAAGATCGTTGTTCGGCATCGGTCTCCTCCGTTGGTCGGTGTCCTGGAGCCCCTGCCCGTGAACGCGGGTGGTATGCAGGAAGGATGAATCCCACGCGCTACCGCGAGTACCGGACGCCGGGGCTGGCGTGCTCGTGGACGGCGGAGCTGCCGCCGGACGCCGAGCCGTTCGTCCAGCGCGTGCTCCCGGACGGCTGTGTGGACCTCATCTGGGCGGGCGGCGGGATCCTGGTGGCGGGGCCGGACACGGGCCCGATGCCGGCGGTCATGCGGCCGGGCGAGGAGATCGCGGCGGTGCGGTTCGCGCCGGGGGCGGCGCCGCCGGTGCTGGGCGTCCCGGCGGACGCGCTGCGCGACGCGCGGGTGCCGTTGCGTGAGCTGTGGGGCGGGGAGGCCGACCGGCTGGCGGAGGCGGTGGCGGCCGCGGGCGACCGCCGCGCGGCGCTGGTGGAGGCGTTGCGGGCGCGGATGGGGCCTGCGGATCCGCTCGTCGCGGCGATGGCGGGGCGCCTGGCGGAGGGCTCGGTCCGGGAGGCGGCGGACGAGCTCGGGTTGGGTGAGCGGCAGTTGCGGCGCCGGTCGCTGGCGGCGTTCGGGTACGGGCCGAAGACGCTGCAGCGGGTGCTGCGGTTCCAGCGGGCGCTGGGGCTGGCGCGGGCGGGCCGGCCGCTGGCGGAGGTCGCGTTCGCGGCGGGCTACGCCGACCAGGCCCATCTCGCGCACGAGGTGAGGGCCCTGGCGGGCGCGCCCGTCCGGGCTCTGCTGTGACCCCCGGTCAGGGTTTGAGTCGCCCGTAGGCGCGGAGGGTCTTGAGGTGTTCGACGGTGACGTGGCCGCGCCATTCGGGGCCGGTGACGGGGGTCCAGATGGGGAAGGCGACGTCCCAGCCTCCGTCGTCGCCCTGCTCGTCGATGAGGGCGTCGAGGGCGGCGTCGATGTCGTCGGCGGCGAAGAGCCGGTGCCCGTACCCGCCGGGGGCGGGGGCGAAGTCGAGCGGTCCCTGGTGGTCGCTGGCGGCGTGGGCGGCGAGGAGGTCGCGGACGCGGGTGAAGGCGGTCTCGGCGCGGTCGCGGTCGGGGACGTGGTCGAGGAAGGTCAGGACGGCGAGGACGTCGTAGGCGCCGGGTTCGGCGCCGGGGGCCTCCAGGTAGCGCCAGCAGAAGTCGGTGGCGGGTCCGAGCCAGGGGTGGTCGGCGCCGGCCCGGTGGAGCATGCCGGCGAGGGTCGCGGTGGGGTTGATCGCGCCGGGCGGGTCGTCGGGCGTCCGCCACCAGGGGCCGTGGGGGGCGTCGCGGACGGTCGGCAGGACGAACGGCACTCCCCCGCCGTCGGTGGTGATGGAGGCCAGGTAGTCCGCGACGCGTGCGACGGCGGGGTCGTCGTCGGCGCCCGCTTCGTGGAGGGTCTGCAGGGCGTGCTGGGCGGGGACGGGCTGGCTGTCCTCGCCGCGCAGGTCCGGTTCGAGGGCGTGGCCGTAGCCGCCGTCGGGGTTCTCATAGGCCCGGAGGGCGGCGAGGAGGGGCGCGGCGGGGGCGCCGCGGAAGTGGAGGGCGAAGCGGTGCCGGTCGATGAGGCGCCCGTTGAGGCGCATGAACTCCGCGGCGCGTGCGAGGCCGGTTCGGTGCAGGACCTTCATGGCCATCACGCTAGGGCAGGCGGTGAGTGGGGGTCTTGTAGGAATCGGACGCGGGGCGCGGGAGGCGGCGCGGTGGGCCCGGCCACCCCAGCGGTGGGTGGCCGGGCCCCTGAGGTCCCGCGTCGCGGTGTGCGGGAGCGGGCGGCCTCGGTGCGGGCCGCGTGCGCGCCGGAGTCGCCGGCGGGCGAGCCGTCGCGGGGCGGGCCCAGGCGGGACCGTAGCCGACCAGCACGAAGACCACAAGTTGCCCTCTTTCTCATGTTTCCCGACATCCCCCGATGTCACCGGGGGTGTGATCTCCTGGTGTCATGAGCGATCCGCTTGGGGAACGTGACATCGCCGCCGCCCCGCTCGGGGTGGTGGCGCGCGCGGCGGAGCCGTACCTGGCGAGCCTGCCGGACCGTCCCGTCCATGACCGGGGGCAGGACCCGCTCCTGGACGAGCTGGACGGGCCGCTTCCGGACAGGGGGGACGGCGCGGTGGCCGCGGTCGAGCGGCTGGTGCGGATCGGCACCCGGGCGGCGACGCACTCGTCCGGGCCGCGGTTCTTCCACTTCGTGGTGGGCGGGTCGACGCCCGCGGCGATGGCCGGGGACTGGGCGGCGTCGCTGCTCGACCAGGCGGCCGGGCTGTGGCTGACGTCGCCGCTGGCGGCGCGGGCGGAGACGGTGGTCCTGCGCTGGCTGAAGGAGCTGTTCGGCCTGCCCGCGGGGTTCGGGGGCGTGCTGACGCCGAGCGCCACGCTCGCGCACGTGGCGGGCCTAGCGGCCGCGCGGCAGTGGTGGGCGGACGGGCACGGCGTGGACGTCGCGTCGCGGGGGCTGGCGGGGCTGCCGGAGATGCCGGTGTTCAGCAGCGGGCTCGTGCACGTCAGCACGCGCAAGGCGCTGCAGATCCTCGGCTGCGGCCGCGACACCCTGAGGACGTTCGCCCGCGACGACGCCGGGCGGGTCGATCTGGAGGCGATGGACGCGGCGCTTGCCGGGGCGGGCGGGCCCGCGGTGATCGTGGCGAACCTCGGCGAGGTGAACACGGGCGACAGCGACCCGGTCGCCGAGCTGGCGGATCTCGCGGAGCGGCACGGGGCCTGGCTGCACGTGGACGGCTCGTTCGGGCTGTTCGCGGCCCTCAGCCCGCGGACGGCCCATCTCGCGCGGGGCGTCGAGAGGGCGGACTCGGTGACGGCGGACGGCCACAAGTGGCTGAACGTGCCGTACGAGAGCGGGTTCTCGTTCGTGCGCGATCCGGCGTCGCTGAGCCGGGCGTTCGGGGCGTGGGGCGCGGCGTACCTGCCGGACGCCGACGAGGAGCGGGTCAACTACAACATGCTCGGCCCGGAGTCGTCCCGCCGCGCGCGGGCGCTGCCGATCTGGGCGACGCTGCGGGCGTACGGGCGGGACGGGTACCGGGAGATGGTGGAGCGTCACCTCGACGTGGCCGCCCATCTGGGCGGGCTCGTCGAGGCGGCGCCCGACCTGGAGCTGCTCGCCCCGGTGCGGCTGTGCGTCGTGTGCTTCCGGTACCGCCCGGACGGTGTCCCTGAGGAGGACCTGGACGGGTTGAACGCGCGCCTGGGCGAGGCGCTGCTGGCGGACGGCCGCGTCTACGCGGGTACCAGCACCTACCGGGGCATGACGGTGTTCCGCCCGGCTCCGCTCAACTGGCGGACGACGAAGGCCGACGTGGAGCGGCTGGTGGACGTGCTCCGGGAGCTCGGCGCCCGCGTCGCCGGGTGATCGGCTCCCCCGGTCCGCTCAGCCGTTCCACGGCATGCTCTCGTCGAGCTCGTCGAAGGTCTGGGTGAGGCTGTACCAGCAGCCGGAGTCGTCCCGGAAGATCGCCTCGATCCCGTACGGGCGCTTCTGGGGCGGGTGGACGAACTCGACGCCCCGGGCCGACAGGCGCTCGTACTCGGCCTGGCAGTCGTCGGTGTTGAAGGCTCCGGCGCCGAGGACGCCCTTGGCGATGAGGGCCCGCATCTGGGCGGCGGAGTCGGGGTCCATGGTGGGCGGGCCGGGGATCATGAGGGCGAGGCTCAGTTCGGGCTGGTCCTTGGCGCCGACGGTGATCCACCGCATGCCGCCCTCGCCGAGGGTCATGTCGTCGCGGACCTCCAGGCCGAGCTTGTCGGTGAAGAACTCCTTGGCCGAGTCCTGGTCGAGCACCCAGACGGTGGCCAGCCCGAGGTTGGTGATCATGCCGTGTCTCCTTCGGTGAACGGGGTCGATGCGTTCACGCTAGGGCGCGGCGGGCGGCCCGGGCTTCTCCGTTATTGCTGCTTGCGGAAGCCGCCCGCCCAGAACATCACGAAGCATCCGGGGATGGCGGAGGTGGCGCCGGCGCGGGCGCGCCTGCGGAACTCGGTGGGCGTCGTCCCCGTCTGCTGCTTGAAACGGGTGCAGAACGTGCCGAGGCTGGTGAAGCCGACCTGCACGCAGATCTCGGTGACGGTCAGGTTGGCGGTGCGGAGCAGGTCCTGCGCGCGTTCGATGCGGCGGCGGGTGAGGTAGGCGCCGGGCGTCTCGCCGTAGACCTCGCGGAACAGCCGGACGAAGTGGTAGCGCGAGTACCCGGCGCGGGCGGCGACGGCGGAGACGTCCAGCGGCTCGGCCCACTCGCGGTCCATGGCGTCGCGGGCGAGCCTCATCCGGCGCAGCACGCCGGTGTCCAGGGTGGGCGGCGTGCCCGTCCGAACGGTTCCCATGGCCCGATGCTGGCACACCGCACCGACAGGAAACCCGGCCGCCGGCCGGTGAAGACTGCGCGCGGGACAGGACCCCGGAGAAGATCCTCCAGGGCCCTGCTCCGCGCTTGCCGGGTCAGGCGATCGGGCGCGCCGTCGGCGGGATCGGGTACGGCAGGTCCGTCCGGCCGCCGAGGTAGGCGTCGACGCCGTGCGCGGCGGCGCGGCCCTCGGCGATGGCCCAGACGATCAGGGACTGGCCGCGGCCCATGTCGCCCGCGGCGAACACGCCGTCCACGGACGTGCGGTAGTCGCGGTCGCGGACCACGTTGCCGCGCTGGTCCAGCTCGACGCCGAGCTGCTCCAGCAGCCCCTCGCGCTGCGGGCCGAGGAAGCCCATGGCCAGCGTCACCAGCTCGGCGGGGATCTCCCGCTCGGTGCCCTCGACGGGCGCGAACCCCGTCTGCGGGCCGCCGACCTCCACCAGCCTCAGCGCGCGGACGTTGCCGTCGGCGTCGCCGAGGAACTCGGTGGTGGACACGGCGTACACGCGGTCGCCGCCCATGTCGGCGAGCTCCTCGTGGGCGCTCTCCACCTTGAACAGCATCGGGTACGTCGGCCACGGCTGGCCGTCGGGGCGCTCCTGCGGCGGCCGCGGCATGATCTCCAGCTGGGTGACCGACGCGGCGCCCTGCCGGATCGCGGTGCCGATGCAGTCGGCGCCGGTGTCGCCGCCGCCGATGACGACGACGTGCTTGCCCTCGGCCGAGATGGGCGACTCGTCGTAGTCGCCCTCCTGCGCCTTGTTCGAGGGCGGCAGGTACTCCATCGCCTGGTAGACGCCCTTGAGCTCCCGTCCCGGGACGGGCAGGTCGCGCCACGCGGTGGCGCCGCCCGCCAGGACCACGGCGTCGTGGGACGCGCGCAGGTCGTCCGCGGTGATGTCGACGCCCACGTTCACCGAGGTCCGGAAGTCGGTGCCCTCGGCGCTCATCTGGGCGAGGCGCCGGTCGAGGTGCCGCTTCTCCATCTTGAACTCGGGGATGCCGTAGCGCAGCAGGCCGCCGATCCGGTCGGCGCGTTCGTACACCGTGACGTCGTGGCCGGCGCGGGTGAGCTGCTGGGCGGCGGCGAGGCCCGCGGGCCCCGAGCCGACCACCGCGACCTTCCGGCCGGTCTGGACGGCCGGCGGCTGCGGGCGCACCCAGCCCTCCGCGAACGCCCGGTCGATGATCTCGACCTCGACCCGCTTGATCGTCACCGGGTCCTGGTTGATGCCGAGGACGCAGGCGCTCTCGCACGGGGCCGGGCACAGCCTCCCGGTGAACTCCGGGAAGTTGTTGGTGGCGTGCAGCCGCTCGACGGCCTCCTGCCAGTCCTTGCGGTAGACGAGGTCGTTCCACTCGGGGATGAGGTTGCCGAGCGGGCAGCCCTGGTGGCAGAACGGGATGCCGCAGTCCATGCAGCGGCTCGCCTGCTTCTCCAGACGGTCCTTGCCGAAGTCCTCGTAGACCTCCGACCAGCTCCTGATCCGCACGTCGACCGGGCGGCGCTTCGGGAGCTCCCGCCGGACGGTGAGGAAACCCTTCGGGTCAGCCATGTTGGAAGTCCCCCTCTCTCAGCTCTGCGCCGCGGCCATGACGGCCTCGTCGACGTCGCGTCCCTCTGCCTCGGCCTGGGCCATCGCGTCCAGGACCCGCCGGTAGTCGCGCGGCATGATCTTGGTGAAGCGGGAGGCGGCGGCGTCCCAGTCCTCCAGCAGCCGCCGCGCCACCGCCGAGCCGGTCTCGGCCAGGTGCCGCTCGGTCAGCGCCCGGACGGCCTCGACGTCCGCGGCGTCCAGCGGCACCAGGTCGACCATCTCGCCGTTGACCCGCTCGGGCACCAGGTCCAGGACGTAGGCGATGCCGCCGGACATGCCGGCCGCGAGGTTGCGCCCCGTCCGGCCGAGGATCACCGCGCGGCCCCCGGTCATGTACTCGCAGGCGTGGTCGCCGACGCCCTCGACGACGGCGGTGGCGCCGGAGTTGCGGACGCAGAACCGCTCGCCGACGACCCCGCGGGCGAACAGCTCGCCGGACGTGGCCCCGTACAGGATCACGTTGCCGCCGATGATCTGCTCCTCGGCGGCGAAGGCCGCGTCCCGCGCAGGACGCAGCGTCACCCGCCCGCCGGACAGGCCCTTGCCGACGTAGTCGTTGGCGTCGCCGACGAGCCGCAGGGTGACGCCGCGCGGCATGAACGCGCCGAAGGAGTTGCCCGCCGAACCGGTGAAGGTGACGTCGATGGTGTCGTCGGGCAGCCCGCCGCCGCCCCACTTCTTGGTCACCTCGTGGCCGAGCATGGTCCCGACCGTCCGGTTGACGTTGCGGATCGGCAGTTCCAGCCGCACCGGGTCGCCGAAGGAGATCGCGCCCTCGGCGAGCTGGATCAGCGTGTTGTCCAGGGCCTTCTCCAGCCCGTGGTCCTGCTCGACCGTCCGGTGCAGGGCCGTGCCCTCCGCCAGCGCCGGGACGTGCAGGATCGGCGCCAGGTCGAGGCCGGCGGCCTTCCAGTGCTCGACCGCCTCGCGGGTGTCGATCATCTCGACGCGGCCGATCGCCTCGTCCAGCGACCGGAACCCGAGGGCCGCGAGGTACTCGCGGACCTCCTCGGCGACGAACTCGAAGAAGTTCACCACGAACTCGGGCTTGCCGGAGAACCGCTGCCGCAGCACGGGGTTCTGGGTGGCGACGCCGACCGGGCAGGTGTCCAGGTGGCAGACCCGCATCATGATGCAGCCCGACACCACCAGCGGCGCGGTCGCGAAACCGTACTCCTCCGCGCCGAGCAGCGCCGCGACGACCACGTCGCGGCCGGTCTTCATCTGCCCGTCGGTCTGCACGACGATGCGGTCGCGCAGCCCGTTCAACAGCAGCGTCTGCTGGGTCTCGGCGAGGCCGAGCTCCCACGGCGCGCCCGCGTGCTTCAGCGACGTCAGCGGGGACGCGCCCGTCCCGCCGTCGTGCCCCGAGATGAGCACCACATCGGCGTGGGCCTTGGACACCCCGGCCGCGACCGTGCCGACGCCGACCTCGGAGACGAGCTTGACGTGCACGCGCGCCGCCGGGTTGGCGTTCTTCAGGTCGTGGATGAGCTGCGCCAGGTCCTCGATCGAGTAGATGTCGTGGTGCGGCGGCGGCGAGATGAGGCCGACGCCCGGGGTGGAGTGCCGCGTCTTGGCGATCCACGGGTAGACCTTGTGGCCGGGCAGCTGGCCGCCCTCGCCGGGCTTGGCGCCCTGCGCCATCTTGATCTGGATGTCGTCGGCGTTGGTGAGGTACTCCGAAGTCACGCCGAACCGGCCGGAGGCCACCTGCTTGATCGCGCTGCGCCGCAGGTCGCCGTTCTCGTCCGGGACGAAGCGCGCCGGGTCCTCGCCGCCCTCGCCGGTGTTGGACTTGCCGCCGAGGCGGTTCATCGCGATCGCGAGGGTCTCGTGCGCCTCAGCCGAGATGGAGCCGTAGGACATCGCGCCGGTGGAGAACCGCTTGACGATCTCCGATACCGGCTCGACCTCCTCGATCGGCACCGGCTCGCGCTCGCCCTCGCGGAGCCGGAACAGCCCGCGGAGCGTCATCAGCTTCTCGGCCTGCGAGTCGACCTTGGAGGTGTACTCCTTGAAGATCTCGTAGCGGCGGGTGCGGGTGGCGTGCTGGAGCTTGAACACCGTGTCCGGGTTGAACAGGTGCGGCTCGCCCTCGCGGCGCCACTGGTACTCGCCGCCGACCTCCAGGGTGCGGTGCGCCAGGTCGTTGCCGCGCGGCGGGTACGCGCGCGCGTGCCGCTCGGCGACCTCGCGGGCCAGCACGTCGAAGCCGACGCCGCCGAGCCGCGAGGTGGTGCCGGTGAAGCACCGCGCCACCACGTCCGCGCCGAGCCCGATCGCCTCGAAGATCTGCGCGCCGGTGTAGGACGCGACCGTGGACACGCCCATCTTCGACATGATCTTCAGGACGCCCTTGCCGTAGGCCTTCACCAGGTTCCGGCCGGCCCTGGCCGGGTCCGTCCCCTCGATCACGCCGCCGCGCACGAGGTCCTCGACGGTCTCGATCGCCAGGTACGGGTTGATCGCGGACGCGCCGTACCCGATGAGCAGCGCCATGTGGTGGCACTCGCGGGCCTCGCCCGTCTCGATCACCAGGCCGACCTGGGTGCGGGTCTTCTCCCGGATCAGGTGGTGGTGCACGGCGCCGGTCAGCAGCAGCGACGGGATCGCGGCGCGGGCCGAGTCGGCGCCGCGGTCCGACAGCACGATGATCCGCGCGCCGGCCTCGATGGCCCGGCTGACCTCGGAGTTGATCTCCTCCAGGCGCGCCTGCAGGGCCTCTCCCCCGCCGGCGACGTCGTACAGGCCCTGCACGACGTGCGCGGCCAGGTGCGGCAGCGACCCCTCGTCGTCGATGTGGATGATCTTGGAAAGTTCGTCGTTGTCCAGGATCGGGGTGGGCAGCACCAGGCGCCGGCACGAGTCCGGGCCGGGGTCCAGCAGGTTGCCCTCCGGGCCGAGCGTGGACTGCAGCGAGGTGACGAGCTCCTCGCGGATCGCGTCCAGCGGCGGGTTCGTGACCTGCGCGAACAGCTGCTTGAAGTAGTCGAACAGCAGCCGCGGGCGCTCGGAGAGCACCGCGATCGGGGTGTCGGTGCCCATCGACCCGATCGGCTCCGCGCCCGTCCGCGCCATCGGCGTCAGGATGATCCGCTGCTCTTCGAGCGTGTAGCCGAACGTCTGCTGCCGCCGGACCAGCGTCTCGTGGGTCGGGATCTCCCGCTCGCGCTGCGGCAGCTCCTCGAACCGGACCAGGCCCTCGTGCAGCCACTCCCCGTACGGGTGCTCGGCGGCCAGCTCGGCCTTGACCTCGTCGTCCTCGACGATCCGCCCGGCGGCGGTGTCGACGAGGAAGATCTTGCCGGGCTGCAGGCGGCCCTTGCGGACGACCTTGGCGGCGGGGATGTCGAGCACGCCGGCCTCGCTGGCCAGCACGACCAGGCCGTCGTCGGTCACCCAGTACCGGCCCGGGCGCAGCCCGTTGCGGTCCAGGACGGCGCCGACGACGGTGCCGTCGGTGAAGCTGACGCTGGCGGGGCCGTCCCACGCCTCCATCAGCGTGGAGTGGAACTCGTAGAACGCCCGCCGCTCGGCGTCCATCTCGGTGTGGTTCTCCCACGCCTCCGGGATCATCATCAGCACCGCGTGCGGCAGCGACCGGCCGCCCAGGTGCAGCAGCTCCAGGCACTCGTCGAACGACGCGGTGTCGGACGCCTCGATGTCGATCACCGGGAAGATCCGGGAGATGTCGCCGGGCAGCAGGTCGGACTTCAGCAGCGCCTCGCGGGCCCGCATCCAGTTCCGGTTGCCCTTCACGGTGTTGATCTCGCCGTTGTGGGCGATGAACCGGTACGGGTGCGCCAGCTCCCAGGCCGGGAAGGTGTTCGTCGAGAACCGCGAGTGGACCAGCGCGATCGCGCTGGTGAAGCGGCGGTCCGACAGGTCGGGGAAGAACGGCTCCAGCTGCGGGGTCGTCAGCATCCCCTTGTAGACGATCGTGCGGCTGGACAGGCTCGGGAAGTAGACCCGCACGTCCTGCTCGGCGCGCTCGCGCATGCAGAACACGGCGCGGTCCAGCTCCAGGCCGGTCCTGCCCTCGTGCGGGCCGCCGTCCGCGGGGGCGACGAACAGCTGCGCGAAGTGCGGCATCACCCGGCGGGCGGCCGGGCCCGTGAAGCGCGGGTCGTGCGGGAGCTCGCGCCAGCCGAGGACCGTCAGGCCCTCCTCCACGCACAGCGTCTCGACGTGGGCGACCGCGGCGGCGCGCTCGTCGCCGTCCGCGGGGAGGAACGCGATGCCGGCCGCGTAGCCGCCGGCCGCGGGGAGCGGGAAGTCGCAGACCTCGCGGAAGAACGCGTCCGGGATCTGGACGAGGATGCCGACGCCGTCGCCGTCGTCCGGCTCCGCGCCGACGGCCCCTCGGTGGTCCAGGTTCTTCAGGACGTCCAGGGCGTTCTGGACGATGTCGTGGCTCTTGCGTCCGTGCAGGTCGGCGACCATGCCGACGCCGCAGGCGTCATGCTCGTTGGCCGGGTCGTACAGGCCTTGCGGCTGGGGGCGGCCCGGTGCACGGCCATCAGGTGTGAGGGCAGCAGCAGCCATCAACCCTCCCGTCGTCGTGTCACTGCTTCGATGTCAGTGCGGCACGGGACGACGTTGGCCCTGCTGCGGTGAGATGACATTACATCACTGCCGGGATCATGCCCGACTGCACCAGATCGCGAAACTTCTTCGTGGCGATCGGGCGCGCGTCATCTCGGATTGGTTTAGACCAGGCTACCGGCTGGGCCCGGAAGCCGAACGCCGTGACCTCGGTGAGGCTCATCACCGGTACGCGATGTTTACGGCGCTCCGCCGAAGACCTACCGAAAAGCGCCCTTCCCCAAACCCCGGGCGGACCTCGGGCCGCGGGACGGGCTCAGCCGGTCCCGCGGGCCGCGCGGACGAGCACCGCCGGGGCCTTGCCGCCCTCGATCAGCAGCGACAGCAGGGTCTCGTCCTTCTCATCGCCCTTGCCGTCCAGGCGCTGCGCCCACGACACCACCGCGAAGTGCCCCATCGCGAGGCCCCGCGCCATCCCGAAGCCCCGTCCGAACCGGTCCAGCGGCGCGGGCGCCTCCAGCGGCCGGACGAAACCCGCGCCGATCGTGGTCTCCAGCCTGGCCACGAACCGGTCGGCGTCCGCCGACCCGGCGAGGTTGAACACGACGACGGCCAGCGCGTAGCCGTGCTCGGTGTCGGAGTAGATCCCGCGCGCCGCCTGCGTGCAGCCGCCCTTGGCGAGCTCCTCGCCGACGGACCCGCCCCACACGGCGGCGGCGCAGTCGCCGTCGAGCCGCTTGGCGCGCAGCTTCACCGAGACCTTCCCGTCCGGAAGGGGCAGCTTCGCCGCCGAGGACGGGAACGCCTCGCCCTCGGTGAGGGGCTGGGGATCGGCACTGCGGTTCGCGATCCCGGCATAGGCGGAGCTGGACGGCGAATTGGAGTAGGAGGTCGGCGACGGGCCCGTCCCGGCGGGCCGCCCGATCGGCGCGCCGCCCGCGTCCCGGGTCTTGGCGCCGGAGTCGCCACCGCCGCTCAGGACGACGGCGCCGACGCCCAGCAGCATCAACACGCCCAGCACGGCCGCCGCGCCGAAGTACAGCTTCGGGTTCGGCTTGCCCGCGCCCCGTGGCGCGGCCTGCCGGCGGTCAGGCGCGGCGGGACGCCCCGGGGGCCTGCCCGCGTTCTTCGCCTGCCCGCGCTTGGCCTTGCCACCGGCCTTGCGGCCGGCCTCGCCGTCGGCCTTGCGGCCGGTCTTGCCATCGGCCTTACGGCCGGTCTTGCCGCGTTTCTCCGGCCGCCTGGAACGGGCCTGGCCGCCGGAACGACCCTCCGGCGGGAGGGCGGCGCGGGCGTCCTCCGACGCGTACGCGTCGTCCTGGACGGCGTCCTCATACGGAGCGTCCCCGTATTGGGGGTCGCCGTACTGCGCGTCGCCGTACTGGGCGCCGCTGTACTGGGCGTCCTCGTAGGGGGCGTCGTCGTAGGGCGTCCGCGGTGGCGGCGGGGCGGGGCGTTCCCGGCGCGCCGCGGTGCGGCGGGGCGGCGGCCTCCGGCGCGGGCCGCCCGACCGGGACTGCGCGGTCCGGCGCGCGGGAGGCTGCCGGCGGCCCGGACGGCTCACCGGAGGCCGCCCCGAGCCGCCGCGGCGGTGCTCATCGGGATCCACGACCGCGCAGACTACTCGCCGCCGGCGGGCGGCGCGCCCGCACCCGGCCGGATCACTGCCCGGTCTTCCCGCCGGAGACCAGGTCGAGGCGCCCGTACAGGAAGTCGGCGGCGTTCTCGATGGCCAGGCTCACATCGATCATCTCGTTCAGCGAGGCGGGCTGCGCGCCGCCGGCCCGCTCCACCCACGTGACCACGGCGTAGTGGCCGTAGGTCTTGGTGTAGGCGGCGGTGAAGCCGGGCCCGAACGCGGGGACGCCCTTCGGCTGCAGCGGGGACACCCAGCCGGCGGCGGTCGCCGGCTCCAGGTCGCGGAGGATCTGCTTGACGCCCTCCTCGCTCACGAGGTTGATCACGGCGAACTGGCCGACGTGCCTCTTGTCGGCGCTGACGTAGGCCGCGCGGGCGATCTGGGTGCACTGGTACTTGGCGAGGTCGCCCTGCAGCCGGCCGCCCCAGGTGGCGGTCTTGCAGTCGGCGCTCAGCTGGGACTCGGCCAGCGTGAACGTGTACTTGCCCGACTTCAGCGTCTTGGTGGAGAACGCCTCGCCCTCGGTGATCGGACGGGGGTCGTTCGAGCGGGAGGCGAGCTTGGCGAAGCCCTCGCCGAGGTAGTCCGGCGCGTACGCGGTCGGCACCGCGCGCTGCTGCGGCTTCGCCTCGTCGCCGCCGCCGGTCAGCAGGACCACCGCGACCACCGCGACGATCACAGCGACCAGCGCGGCGGCCGCGCCCAGCAGCAGCTTCGGACTGGGGAGCTTGCGGCCGGACTTGTCCTCCGGCCAGAAGTCCCGCCGGCGGCCCTCGGCGGCCTCGGCGGAACCGGTGTCAGAAGCCTCGATCACAGCCCCGGAGCTTAGCGGTCCGGATCCCCCTCGCGCGGCCAAAAGGGTGTTTCGCCCAGATTCCTTGGGGCTACAGCCCGTTACTGCCGATCAGTGCGCCGAACCCGTAGGTGATCAACGCCGCGGCGGCGCCGAACAGCAGCTGCCGCGACCCGCCGAACCACCACGCCCGGGCTGTGATCCGCGACACCAGTGCCCCGGCGCAGAAGAGCCCGAGCGCCGCGATGCCCGCCGCGGGCCACAGGCTGGTCGCGCCCAGCAGGTACGGCAGCACCGGCAGCAGCGCGCCGACCGCGAACGACAGGAACGACGAGCCCGCCGCCAGGACCGGCGAGGGCAGGTCGCCGAGCGTCACCCCGAGTTCCTCCCGGGTGTGCACCTCCAGGGCCTCCTCGGGGTCGCGCGACAGCTGCCGCGCGACCTCGGCGGCCGTCTCGGGGTCGACGCCGCGCGCCTCGAAGACCTCAGCCAGCTCCCGCTGCTCGGCCACCGGGTGGCGGGCCAGCTCCAGCCGCTCCACCTCGATCTCCGCCTGCGCCAGCTCCGACTGGGAGGCGACCGAGATGTACTCCCCCGCCGCCATCGAGAACGCACCCGCCGCCAGCCCCGCCAGGCCCGCCAGCAGCACGACCTTCTGGGTCGCCTGGCCGCCCGCGACCCCGGCGATCAGGGCGAAGTTGGAGACCAGCCCGTCCATCGCGCCGAACACCGCGGGCCGCAGCCAGCCGCCGGTGACGTCCCGGTGCTGGTGGTGCTGTTCCGGCCGCACGCCGTGCTTCTCATCTGTGTCGGACACAGTCGCCGTTTCCTACTTCCCGTCCTTGACGGGCTCCCCCTTCTCCACCCGGTCGTGGGCGGTGGCACCGTCAGCCTCATTCTCCCCGGCTTCGTCCTCCGCCTCGGCGGCGGGGGTCTCGGTGCGGGCCCCGGCCTCGGGCTCGGCCTCGGGCTCGGGCTCGCTCTCGGGCTCGCTCTCGCTCTCGGTCTCGGCCTCGGGCTCGGGCTCGCTCTCGGGCTCGGCCTCGGGCTCGGCCGGTTCGTCGGCCTTCGCCTCCGGTGCGGAACCCTCCTCAGGGGCCTCGGGGGCGGGCTCGGGCTCCTCGGAGGACGTCGCCTCCGGCTCCCCGCCGTCCGCCTCGGGCGCCGCCTCCGGCTCCCCGGCCGCCGGGACGGGCTCCTCGGTCTCCGGGGCCGCGGCCTCGGCCACCTCGTCCTGCGCCGCCGGCTCCTCGGCCGGTTCCTCGTCCGCATGCCCCGCGGCGGCCACGGCGGTGGTGCCGTCCGGCTCTTCGGCCGTCGCCTCGGGTTCCGCCGCGGCGGGGGCGGCGGACGGCGCGGCCGACGCCGGGGCGCCGACGTTCTCCGGGCCGGTGCGCCCGCGGGCCAGGTACAGGTAGGCGACCGCGCCGGCGAAGACGACGATGGACGTCCAGTCGTTGAGCCTCAGCCCGAGGACGTGGTGGGCGTCGTCGATGCGCAGCGCCTCGATCCAGCCGCGCCCGACGGTGTAGGCGGCGACGTAGAGGGCGAAGGCGCGCCCGTGCGTGAGCTTGTAGCGGCGGTCGGCCCAGATCACCAGGATCGCGACGCCGATGCACCACAGCGACTCGTACAGGAACGTCGGATGGTAGGTGGCGACGTCGGCGTACTTGGGGTCGAGGCCGGGCCCGCCGTCCAGCATCGGCCGGTGGTTCTCGTCGATCTTCAGTGCCCAGAAGGTGTCCAGCGGGCGGCCGTACAGCTCCTGGTTCCAGTAGTTGCCCCAGCGGCCGATCGCCTGCGCGAGCGCGATGCCCGGGGCCACCGCGTCGCCGAGCGCCAGCACCGAGATCCCCCGCCGCCGGCAGCCGATGATCGCGCCGACCGCGCCGAGCGCGACGGCGCCCCAGATGCCGAGGCCGCCCTTCCAGACCTCCAGGGCCCGGATCGGGTCGCCGCCCTCCCCGAAGTAGCGCTGGTAGTCGGTGACCACGTGGTAGAGCCGCCCGCCGACCAGGCCGAACGGCACCGCCCACACGGCCACGTCGATGATCACGCCGGGGGTGCCGCCCTTGGCGGCCCAGCGGCGCTCGCCCAGCCAGACCGCGGCGACGATGCCAAGGATGATCATGATGGCGTAGGCGCGCAGCGGCACGGGGCCGAGGTGCCAGACGCCCTGCGAGGGACTCGGTATGTAGGCGACCGGGTGCATGACCGTTGACGTTACCGCCTCCGGGGCACAGCGCGCGCCTCCTCTAGGACCGCGACGAGATCGTCATCATCGCGGCCCCCTCGCCGGAGCGCCCCGCCGTGCCGCCGGACTGCGTGCTCCCCGGCTGGGGCGTGCCGCCGCCGGCCTCCGCGACGGCCTTCCTGAGGTCGTCCGGCGAGGCCAGGGCGTCGTTGCCGACCTTCTTGCCGTTCAGCGCGAGGTACGGGGTCGCGTCGACGCCCGCCCGCCCGGCCTGGGCGCTCGCCTGGTCCACCGTTTTGATCTTCTGGTCGCCGCGGACGCAGGCGCCGAAGGAGGGGTCGGTGACCCCCAGCTGCTCGCCCCACCTGACGAGGTCGCCGGTGGAGAAGCCCGTGTCGCCCTCGGGCGGCTGCTCGGCGTAGAGCTTGTCGTGGTAGGCGACCCAGTGGTCGGCGGGCATGCAGGCGGCGGCGTTCGCGGCCCGCCGGGAGTTCGACATCAGCGGGTCCTGCTGGAAGAGCTGGAACGGCCGGTAGACGACCCTGACCTTGCCCTGCGCGGCGAGCTCCTTCATCGTCGCGCCGACCCGCTCCTCCATGGCCTTGCACGCGGGGCACTGGAAGTCCTCCCAGACGTCCAGGACCGGGGAGGAGACCCCCGGCTGCGCCATGGCGACCGACCCGTCCTGCTGGCGGGCGGCGGGCGCCAGCGCGCCCTTGTAGGAGTTCTGGAGGGGCTTCTCGCCGGTCCGGGACAGCGCGACGACGACCACCACGACCGCGACCGCCGCCACGGTGAGGGCGCCGAGGGCGACGAGCAGCGCCCGCCGGCGCCGGCGCCGGACCGCGGCCCGCGTCCGTTCGTCCGCGAGCCGCTTGCGCGCGGACGGTTCCCTGCCCTGCTCGCTCATCGATCCCCCGATCGCTACTCTGCGTGTTGGTGAGCGTCTACGAGAGTAGCGGGCACGGCCCCGCCGGACGGCGGAAAAGCGCCACGCCGCGCCGTCCCCGGAGGGGACGGCGCGGCGTGGCGCTTCGGCGTTCAGGCGTCCTGGACGCGGCCGGTCACTTGCTGGCGGCGGCCGCGGCGTCGATCGCCGCCCGCAGCCCGGCGGGGTTCATGAACTGCGTCTGGTCGAGCTGCTTGCCGTTCAGGAAGACGCTCGGGGTGCCCTGGACGCCGCGGTCCTGGAGGGCGTACTTGGTCATCGCGTCGACCGTCGACTTCTTCTGCTCGTCCCGCACGCACTTCTCGAAGTTCGGGTCGGTGACGCCGACGTCCTTGCCCCACTTGACGAGGTCGTCGGGCGAGAAGCCCTTCTCGCCCTCGGGGGGCTGGAACTTGAAGAGCGCGTCGTGGTAGGAGACCCACTGGCCGGCGGGCACGCACAGCGCCGCCTCGGCCGAGCGCAGCGAGTTGATCCGGACGGGGTCCTTCTGCTGCCCGAACAGGTGGAACGGCCGGTAGACGACCTTGACCTTGCCCTGCTGGGCGAGCTGCTGGACGGTCTTGCCGGTGGCGGCCTCGAACTGCTTGCAGATCGGGCACTGGAAGTCCTCGAAGATCTCCAGTTCCGGCTTGCTCACCCCGGACTGCGCCATGAGGATGGAGCCGTCGGCCTGGCGGCTGACGGGGGCGAGCGCGCCCTGGTGCACCTCGGCCCGGCCGTTCTTGTTCTTCTGGTCGATGATGAGGACGGTCGCGACCACGACCACCGCCACGACCACCACCGACCCGAGGACGATGGCGAGCAGCCGCCGCTGCTTCTCCCGCGCCGCCTGCCGCTTGCGCTCGGCGGCCAGGCGCTCCCTCGCGGACCGCTCTCGTGCGGCCTTGCTCATTGGTTCTCCTATAGCGTGCGGACCCGCGCCGGCAGAGTGCGGCGCGCTACGACGGCGAGACTAGTCGACCTGGCCGACCCGCCGGAATTCGTCGGCCAGGACGAGGAGGAACAGCAGGACGGTGATGACGTGGACGCCGGTGCACCACAGGCAGATCTTGTGCAGGAGCGCCAGCTCCACGGTCACCAGGTAGACCACGAACAGCACGCCCACCGCGACGGACGCGATCCGTCCCCAGCGCAGCGGCGGCCAGGTCGACCGCAGCGCCCACGGCGTCATCAGCGCGCCGAACGCCAGGAAGAACGCCAGGCCGTACAGCGGCATCGGGAGGCCCGCCAGGGTGGAGTACTCGCTGGTGGTGACGGCGTGGCAGTCGACGGTCCTGGACGCCGAGCACACCAGGGCGCCCTCGTCGTAGTGCGAGATCGTGAGGTACACGGAGATGCCGAACCCGGCGAGGGTCAGCACCCACGCCGTGATCTGGAGCCACGCGGGGGGCAGCGGTTGCCGCACGGCCCCGGCCCGGCTCTTCACCGTCATCTCTTGCGTCATCGTGTTCCTCCCGGGACCGCCTGTGCCGGCGACCACACCCTATTGGCTGCCGGCGGTCCCACAAGCCTTCAACTCGGGTGAGGGCGCGGCGAGTTCCCGCGACCTGGCGGGACGTCCGGGCGGAGCCGGGTTTCGCCGGTCCCGCGCGGACGCCCCGGGCTGTCCGGAATGATCAGCGGACGTGCCGCACGCCCGCGGCGAGCTCCTCGGTGAGCTCCCGGACCCCGGCGAGACCGGAGGCGAGGTCGGGGGCGTCCAGCAGGCGGCGGATGAACGCCGATCCGACGATCACGCCGTCGGCGAACCCGGCGACCTCCGCGGCCTGGGCGCCTGTGCCGACGCCGAGGCCGAGGCCGACCGGCAGGCCCGTGCCGTCCTCGTCCACGACGGCGCGGGTCCGCTCGACCAGCCGCTGGGCGCCGGTGTCGAGGGCGGAGCGGGCGCCGGTGACGCCCATCAGCGAGGCCGCGTAGACGAAGCCGCGGCACGCCCGGGTGATCGTCCCGATGCGCTCGTCGGTGGAGCTGAGCGCGACGAGGAACACGCGGTCGAGGCCGTGGGCGTCGGACGCCTCCAGCCACGGCCCGGCCTCCTCGGGCGAGAGGTCGGGCGTGATCAGGCCGGATCCGCCGGCGGAGGCGAGGTCGCGGGCGAACCGGTCGACGCCGTAGTGGTCGACCGGGTTCCAGTACGTCATCACGAGGACCGGGACGCCGGTGGCCGCGACGGCCTCGACCGTGCGGAACACGTCCGCGACGCGGACGCCGCCGACGAGCGCCCGGTGGACGGCGTCCTGGATGGTGGGGCCGTCCATCATCGGGTCGGTGTAGGGCAGGCCGATCTCGATGACGTCGCAGCCCGCGTCCACCATCGTCCTGGCCGCCTGCACGGCGCCCTCGTAGCTGGGGAACCCCGCGGGCAGGTATCCGACGAGGGCGGCGCGCCCGTCGGCCCTGGCCTTGTCGTAGGCGATCCGGGCGCTCACGCGTTCTCTCCCTCGGGCATCAGGCCGAAGAAGGCGGCGGCCGTGTGCATGTCCTTGTCGCCCCGTCCGGACAGGCAGACGACGATCGTGGCGTCCGGGCCGAGCTCCTTGCCGACCTTGAGCGCGCCGGCGAGCGCGTGCGCGGACTCGATCGCCGGGATGATGCCCTCGGTGCGGCACAGCAGCGCGAACGCCTCCATCGCCTCGGCGTCGGTGATCTCGCGGTACTCGGCGCGGCCGGTCTCGTGCAGCCACGAGTGCTCGGGACCGACGCCGGGGTAGTCGAGCCCGGCCGAGATCGAGTGGGTCTCCAGGGTCTGGCCGTCCTCGTCCTGCAGCAGGTAGGTCCGCATGCCGTGGATGACGCCGAGGGAGCCGCCGACGAGGGTCGCGGCGTGCTTGCCGGTGGCGACGCCCTCGCCGCCCGCCTCGAACCCGATCAGCCGGACGGACTCGTCGCCGACGAACGCGTGGAAGGTGCCGATCGCGTTGGAGCCGCCGCCCACGCAGGCGACGACGGCGTCCGGGAGGGCGCCGGTCATCTCCACGCACTGCCGCCTGGCCTCGACGCCGATGACGCGCTGGAAGTCGCGGACCATCACCGGGAACGGGTGCGGGCCCATCACCGAGCCGATGCAGTAGTGGGTGTCCTCGACGCTGGCGACCCAGTCGCGGAACGCCTCGTTGCAGGCGTCCTTGAGGGTGCGGCTGCCGGTCCGGACGGGGACCACCTCGGCGCCGAGCATCCGCATCCGGGCGACGTTGAGGGCCTGCCGCTCGGTGTCGACCTCGCCCATGTAGACGGTGCAGCTCAGGCCGAGCAGGGCCGCGGCGGTGGCGGTGGCGACGCCGTGCTGGCCGGCGCCGGTCTCGGCGATCACGCGGGACTTGCCCATCCGCCGCGTGAGCAGCGCCTGGCCGAGCACATTGTTGATCTTGTGGGAGCCGGTGTGGTTGAGGTCCTCGCGCTTGAGCAGCACCCGGGCCCCCGCGTGCTCGGAGAAGCGCCGGGCCTCCGTCAGCAGGCTGGGACGGCCCGCATAGCCGGCGAGCAGGTCCTCCAGCTCGGCGACGAAGGCCGGGTCGTTCTTGGCGGTCTCGAACTCGTGAGCGAGCTCGTCCAGGGCCGCCATGAGGGCCTCGGGGGCGAAGCGCCCGCCGAAGGGGCCGAAGTGGCCCGTGGCGTCGGGCAGGGCTTCAGCACCGCGCGCGGCGGTGTCCATGGTCATGAGAAAACGCGTCCTGTCGTGGGAGAAGCGGCTGATCCGGTCACTGGGGTCCTGGACTAGCCCCGCCATCGCTCCCGGAGCGGTTCGACCTGCATGCCCGTAACCCTATCCACTCGTCGCGGGGGTTTCTCAGCCGCTCTGGCGCAGCGCCGGGTGGGCGCCGGCGGCGACGAGGTCGGCGACCGCGGCGCGCGGGTCCTTGCCGATCACGAGGCTCTCCCCGACCAGCACCGCGTCGGCGCCGCTGGAGGCGTAGGCGAGCAGGTCGTGCGGGCCCCGCACCCCGGACTCGGCGACCTTCACGACGTCCTTGGGGATGAGGGGCGCGACCCGGGCGAACACGCCGCGGTCGACCTGCAGCGTGCGCAGGTCTCGGGCGTTCACGCCGATGACCTTGGCGCCGGCGTCGACCGCGCGGGCCGCCTCCTCCTCGGTGTGCACCTCGACGAGCGGGACGAGCCCGATCGACTCGGCGCGCTCGACCAGCGAGACCAGCGCGTCCTGCTCCAGCGCGGCGACGATCAGCAGCGCCATGTCGGCGCCCGCGGCCCGCGCCTCCCACAGCTGGTAGGAGGTGACGATGAAGTCCTTGCGCAGGAGGGCGACGTCGACGTTGGCGCGGACCTCGGCGAGGTCGGCCAGGCTGCCGCCGAACCGGCGCCGCTCGGTCAGCACGCTGATCACCTTGGCGCCGCCGGCCTCGTAGTCGCGGGCGAGCGCGGCGGGGTCGGCGATCGCGGCGAGCGCGCCCTTGGACGGGCTGCTGCGCTTGACCTCGGCGATGACCGAGACGCCCTGCCCCCGCAGCGCGCCGAGCGCGTCCCTCGGGGCCGGGGCCTTCGCCGCCCGCTCCTTGAGGGCGTCGAGCGGGACCTCGCGCTGCCTGTCGGCGAGATCGGCCCGGACGCCTTCGATGATCTCGTCCAAAACGCTCAAGGTCGCAGGCCCCCTATTTCAGGTCGTTCCGTGCACCGATCGTAGCCGCCCCCTCCGACGCGTCCCGCACCCGGGAGGGCCGTGCGGTCTCCCCGCCGGCCGGGCCGCGCGCGTCAGGGCGCGAGCACGTGCGCGAACGGCAGGTTGCGCGCGATCCAGTAGACGATGAGAAGGCCGACGAACGAATACGCGACGGCCGGCTTGAACAGCGCGGACCGCATGGGCAGCCCCTGCGCGGTCCTGACCGTCCACCGCGCGTACAGGTAGCCGAAGACCGGCAGCAGGACGAAGAGGAGCGGGTTGAGGCCGAACGCGGTGCCCGCGTGCCCGTGCGCCAGCGCGTAGACGAGCCGCGTCATCCCGCACCCGGGGCAGTAGTAGCCGGTCAGCGTCAGGAAGGGGCAGCCCGGGTAGTGCCCCGGCTCGTTGGGGTCCGCCCGCAGCGCGATCACCAGGACCCCGCCGGCGACCCCGGCGAGCACGGCCGCGTGCGGCAGGAACGCTTGTGGGCGCGCGCGAGTCACGCCGTCCACCCTAGGCGTCCAGGACGTAGCCGACGCCGCGCACCGTCCTGATGGGGTTGCCTTCGCCGAGCTTGGCCCGCAGCTGGGCGACGTGGACGTCGACGGTGCGGCTTCCGGCACCGGCGCCGGGCCCCCATGCGGCGTCGAGCAGCTGCTCGCGGGTGAAGACGCGGCCGGGGTTGGCCATGAGGAATTCGAGGAGGTCGAACTCGGTGACGGTGAGGGCGACGCGGCGTTCGCCGACGAGGGCGGCCCGGTCGCGGGGTTCGAGGGCGACGCGGCCGGCGCGCAGGGGGCCGGGCGCCTGGGCGGGCGCGCCGGCGCGGAGGGCCTCGGCGACGGCGGCGATGAGGACGCGGGGCCCGAAGGGCCGCTCGACGCGGTGGTCGCCGAGGGCGCGTTCGATCATCGGGTCGAGGGGCCCGGTGACGGCGACGACGGGCGCGGGCCGGACGGTGTCGGCGACGCGCCGGTACAGGTCGACGGGCAGCGCGGTGGTGGACAGGTCGAGGACGACGACGTCGGGGCGCCGGCGCCGGGCGGCGGCGGGCGCCCGCGCGGGGTCGGCCTCGATCTCGACGTCGAAGCCCTCCCGGGCGAGGTAGCGGCGTTCCAGCTCGGCGACGGCGGGGTCGTGCTCGATCACGAGCACGACCCCGCCACCGTCGCCGCTCACGACCGCTCGTGCGCGGTCGGGTCCTCGCCGCGGTCGAGCGACTTCCACAGTGCGGACGGATCGTCATCCGCCGCCTTGCGCGGCGCGCTGCGCTCGTAGCGGGCCGACATGCCGGGCCACCGCGCCCCCCGCACGGCGGTGAGGATCCCACCCACCGCAAGGACGACCCCACCGGTGACCGAGACCAGCCACCAAAGATTCACATCCAGCACGGGATGCGCCCCGAGCCTCAGCAGAGCGCTCTTGTCCCCCGCGGCCGCCAGCACGCTGGACCGCTGCACACTCACGGTGGACGCGTACGCGATCCCCACACCGAACAAGGCGATGAGGACCCCGACACCCGCGCGAACCCGCCCCCGGGTCGCCAGAAGCGCGGCGAGCCCGGCCAGCCCGGCCCACCCGAGCGCCCCGGCCGCGCCCCCGAGGTCGCCACCGGTCAGTTGCTGGGTGAACGGCGTGATGGCGTCCTGCGCCCGAACGGTGGCCCAGGTGCGCCCGGCGGCGAGCAGCGCGAGCCCGGCCCCCGCAGCGCACACCACCGCCGTCAACCCACGTTCACGCCCAGGCGTCATGAGCCGCGCCGCTCAACGACCACCAAAGTGATCAATGCGACCAAACCAGACGTTCCCACGGACATGCCCCCGAGTTTATGGCAGCCACCCGAACCCCCGCCCCCACCCCACCCACACCGACCGCAAGCCCAAGGTCCGCAAGCCCCAAAGGCCGACCCGCAACACACCAGCGCACCAAGCGCACAACGAGGCAGGCGGAGGCAGGGCACGGAGCATCCAGAGCCGGATCTGAGCCACCAAAAGCCCGTGACCGAAGCAAGCCGCCAGGCAAGCCAGCCAGCACCACCCACCGAACGCCGGCCCCAGGGCCGCCAGGCCCAAAGGGCGCCCTTGCCGCGAGCCGAGGGTGGCGGTGGGCGCCCAGAGGCGGTTCGAGCTTGCGAGAACCGTTCACGTAGCAAGCCGCAAGGCGAGCAAGACGGCACCACTCACCGGACGTGAGCCCCAGGGCCGCCAGGCCCGAAGGGCGACCCGCAGCACAACGGGCGCGCCAACCTCAGCCGGCGGAGCAACCACGCAACAAGCGGAGAAGTGGCGATCGCGTCCGAAGGCAGGTTCGAGCGAAGCGAGAACCTGATCGCGCAGCGAGCCGCTAGGCGAGACGGAGCGATGCCAGCGATCGCCCGCGTTTATCGACGATGGAGGGCCGCCAGGCCCGAAGAAGGAGAAAAACGCAATTAAACAGAGCCCGCCTCCCCCTGGCGGTGGGGGGCGGGCTCTGCCACGTACGGCTGGCGGGCGTTACAGGGGGACGACCTGGTCGGCCTGCGGGCCACGGTTGCCCTGCGTCACCTCGAACTGGACGCGCTGGTTCTCGTCCAGGCTGCGGTAGCCGGAACTCTGGATGGCCGAGTAGTGCACGAAGACGTCCGGCCCGCCGCCGTCCACGGCGATGAAGCCGAAGCCCTTCTCGGCGTTGAACCACTTCACGGTGCCCTGCTGGGGCATGTCTTTCTCCTTGCGGCAAAACCTGGGCCCACACCTCGCGGGCCCCCGCGGTCGCTGCGGAACGCTCTCGCCTCCCGGTACGGTCCCGGAAAAGCCAAAACGCCCGCTGCCATCAGTTCGCGGGCGTCTAGAACGATCGAGAACCACGACTGCAACCGACCGCCCCACCGTATCACCGGTTCCGCGTAAAGCGGAGGAGCCGCAAGACTTGCGTTTCTCCTCTCGGCGAACCGTGCCGTTACCTGCCCGTTAAAGACTCCAACCGGTCTCCGTCAGGGTCTTGACAGCGTCCGTGGCGCCGGTGAGGCGCACGTTCGCGACGTCCCGGCGGCCCAGTGCCCACAGGAGGAGTTCGCCTACCGGGCCGTGCACGCGCACGGCTCCGCGAGCGCCGCCGGACACGCGCGCGGCGCGGCCGTCGGGGCGGACGAAGGTTACCTCGACCTGAACTTTTCTTAGGACAAAGCGGGCAATTTTTATCCTTCGCCAGAGTAGTTCCTCTAGTTCCGGCGAGAGGGCACGGGGCTCCCAGTCGGGACGCGCACGCCGGATGTCCTCATGGTGAACAAAGAACTCGACGGCGTTCGCGTTTCTGTCGACTCCGGGAAGGGCGTAGGGGGAGAACTTCGGCGGGCCCTGCGCGAACCGTTCCACCAGCCGTTCGAACGGAACGGCGCGGGCGGTACGCCGCCGTACACGCTCGGTGTAGAAGGCAAGCGGGGGCAGCAGGATCCCGGGGGCCGCGTCGGGGCGCCCCTCCCGGACGACCAGATGGGCGGCCAGGTCGCGGGCGTCCCAGCCCGCGCACCTGGTGGTCGCCTCCGGGCCCGCCTCCTCCAGCGCCGCGGCCAGCAGCAGCCGTTCCCGGCGGACCGGACCCGGGTCCGCCGGGCCGGGGCCGTCCTGCTTCGGGGCGGACGGCACGGGGCCGTCGTCGGGCGTGCTCATCGACCGATGGTAGGCCGCGGCGGGGTGGCCGGGAATAAGCGCCCCGGCTGGATGGTAGGGAATATCCAGCCCCACAAACCCCCCGCCGCAGTCGCAACGGGACATTTCCTGGGGTCCGCCGTGATCGAGGAGTCGCCGTGCCACCTGCGTCCAGACGCGTCAGCCCGCCTGTCCTGAGAGAGGGCATGGGCGTCCTGTGGGTGGCGGTGAAGGCGGAGCCGCGGGTGTTCGCCCTCTCGGTGCTGGCGAGCGCCCTGTACGCGGCGATGACCGTGGGGACCGCTCAGGTGCTCGGCTGGGCGACCGGCCATGTCGTGCTGCCGGCGTTCGAGGCCGGGCACACGACCGCGGGGGCGCTGGCGGGGGCCGCGGCCCTGATCCTGGCGGTGGCGCTGCTGAAGGCGCTCGGCGTCGCGGGGCGCCGGTTCTACGCGGGCCTCATGCAGTACCGGCTCCAGGCGTCCTACCGCCGCGCGGTGACCCGGCAGTACCTGCGGCTCCCGCTGGCGTGGCACCACCGGCACCCGACCGGGCAGCTGCTGTCGAACGCCAACGCCGACGTCGAGGCGGTGTGGGCGCCGATCGCGCCGCTGCCGATGGCGGTCGGCGTCGTGTTCATGCTGCTGATCGCCGCGGTGTCGATCCTGGTCACCGACGTGGTCGTGGCCGGGGTCGGGTTCCTGGTGTTCCCCGCCGTGGCCCTCATCAACGTGGTGTACCAGCGGCGGCTGTCCCCGGTGGCGACCCGCGCGCAGCAGCTGCGCGCGGAGGTCAGCGAGGTCGCGCACGAGAGCTTCGAGGGCGGCCTGGTGGTCAAGACCCTCGGCCGGGAGGCGGCGGAGACCGAGCGGTTCGCCGAGCGGGCGCGGGAGCTGCGGGACGCCAACATCGCCGTCGGCCGCATCCGCGGGCTGTTCGACCCGGTGCTGGAGGCGCTGCCGAACCTCGGGGTGCTGGCCGTCCTGCTGATCGGGTCGGTGCGGCTGGACTCGGGCGCGATGTCGCCGGGCGACCTGGTGAACGTGGCCTACCTGTTCACGCTGCTGTCGTGGCCGATCCGGGCGCTGGGCTGGGTGCTGGGCGAGGTCCCGCGCAGCGTCGTCGGGTGGAAGCGGGTCCGCGGCGTCCTGGACGCGACGGGTTCGCTGCCGTTCGGGGACGGCTCGCTGGACGGTTCAGGCGCGGCGACCGAGCTCCAGGTCCGGGAGGTCAGGTTCGCCTACGAGGCGGCCGGTGAGGGCGCGCGGCGCCGCGTCCTGCACGACGTGTCGTTCGCGGCCGCGCCGGGCAGGACGATCGCGGTCGTCGGGCCGACGGGATCGGGCAAGTCCACGCTCACGTCGCTGCTCGTCCGGCTGGTCGACCCGGAGGACGGGTCGGTCCTGCTGGACGGCGTCGACCTGCGCGACGTGGAGCGCGGAGGGGTCGCGGCGACGGCGGCCCTGGTCCCCCAGCAGACGTTCCTGTTCGACGACACCGTCCGCGGCAACGTGACGCTCGGCCTGGACGTCCCGGACGAGCGGGTCTGGGAGGCGCTGCGGCTCGCCCAGGCCGAGGGGTTCGTCGCGGCGCTCGCCGACGGGCTCGACACGAGGGTGGGCGAGCGCGGGGCGACGCTGTCGGGCGGCCAGCGCCAGCGGCTCGCGCTCGCGCGGGCGCTGGTGCGGCGGCCCCGGCTGCTGGTCCTCGACGACGCGACGTCCAGCGTGGACCCGCAGGTCGAGGCGCGCATCCTGCAGAGCCTGCGGGAGTCGCAGGCGGAGGAGTCCGGCGGCGCGACCGTCGTGGTCGTCGCCTACCGCAAGGCCACGATCGCGCTCGCGGACGAGGTCGTCTACATGGAGCACGGCCGCGTCATCGCGCGCGGCACCCACGCCGAGCTGCTGGACGGCTCGGAGGGCTACCGCAACCTCGTCAACGCCTACGAGCGGGCCGAGGCGGAGCAGGAAGCGGTCGAGGGCGGCGAGGAGGCCATGGCATGACGACGGTGACCGACACGGCGGCCTCGAAGCCGAAGAGCGCGGCGGGTCTGAGCGACACCGCGGCGGAGGGCGCGATCAGCACGCTGCGGCGCGGGCTGCGGCTGAGCCCGGAGTTCCGGGCCGGGCTGGCCGGGACGCTGGCGCTCGCGCTGGTGTCGACGGCCGGGCGGGTGGTGGTGCCCGTCGCCGTCCAGCAGACGATCGACAAGGGACTCGGCCGCCCGGACGGCCCCGACCTGGCCTTCATCCGGACGGCGGTGCTGCTGTGCGCGGCGGCCGTCCTGGTGACGGCCGTGTGCGCGTACCTGATGAACGTGCGGCTCTACAGGACGTCCGAGGGCGGCCTGGCGACGCTGCGGGTCCGGGCGTTCCGGCACGTCCACGACCTGTCGATGCTGACCCAGAGCGGCGAGCGGCGGGGCTCGCTGGTCTCGCGGGTGACGGGCGACGTCGACCAGATCAGCCAGTTCATGCAGTCCGGCGGGCTGATGTTCATCGTCTCGATCGGGCAGCTGGTCGTGGCGAGCGTGCTGATGGTCGTCTACTCGTGGCCGCTGGCGCTGCTGGTGTGGGCGGCTTTCGTGCCGCTGGCGTTCGCGCTGCGCCGCTTCCAGCGGATCCTGTCGAGGGCCTACATGCGGGTCCGGGAGCGGATGGGCGACCTGCTGGCGGCGGTCAGCGAGTCGGTGGTGGGCGCCCCAGTGATCCGCGCCTACGCCTCGGAGGAGCGGACCGGACGGCGGGTGGACGAGACCGTGGAGTCCTACCGTTCGGCGCAGACGCGGGCGCAGGCGATGGTCGCGCTGACGTTCCCGGTCAGCGAGCTGGTGGCGGCGCTCGCCACCGCCGCCGTCGTCATCGCCGGGACGCTGCTCGGCGTCGCCGGGGAGCTGTCGGCCGGGCGGCTCGTGGCGTTCCTGTTCCTGGTGACGCTGTTCGTCAGCCCGATGCAGACGGCCACCGAGGTCCTGAACGAGGCGCAGAACGCGATCGCGGGCTGGCGGCGGGTGCTCGGCGTGCTGGACACCGTCCCGGACGTCGCCGACCCGGGCGAGGCCGGCGAGTCGCTGCCGCGCGGTCCCATCGAGGTGCGGTTCGAGTCGGTGGGGTTCGCCTACCCGGGCGGCCCGCCCGTCCTGCACGAGGTGAGCACCGCCATCGCGCCGCGCAGCCGCGTCGCGGTCGTCGGGCAGACCGGGTCGGGCAAGACGACGTTCGCCAAGCTCCTCACGCGGCTCATGGACCCGGTGTCGGGCCGCGTCCTCGTGGACGGGGTGCCGCTGGACCGCGTCCGGTTCTCGTCGCTGCGGGAGCGGATCGTCATGGTGCCGCAGGACGGGTTCCTGTTCGACGCCACGCTCGCCGACAACATCCGGTACGGGCGTCCGGACGCCTCCGACGAGGACCTCGTCCTCGCGCTGACCGAGCTGGGCCTCGCCGACTGGCTGGACGGCCTCCCCGAGGGCCTCGCCACGCCCGTGGGGCAGCGGGGGGAGTCGCTGTCGGCGGGCGAGCGCCAGCTCGTCGCGCTGGCCCGCGCCTACATCGCCGATCCGGACCTGCTCGTCCTGGACGAGGCGACCTCGGCCGTGGACCCGGCCACCGAGGTGCGGATCCAGCGGGCGCTGGACGGCGTGACGCGGGGCCGCACGGCGATCGCGATCGCGCACCGGCTCTCCACGGCCGAGGCGGCGGACGAGGTGATCGTCTTCGAGGCGGGGCGGATCGTGCAGCGCGGCCCGCACGCCGAGCTCGTCGCCGAGCCGGGGGTGTACGCCGATCTGCACGCCTCCTGGGTCGCCCAGCGGAGCCTGTGACGGGTTCCACAGGGCCGCTCCCTGGGTAAACGCACGCTAAAGCACTTGCCCGATATCTGGTCCAGTGCGCATTCTGCTGGGGTGAGCAACGACGTCATGTTGGAATCGGCGAGCACGCTGCACGGTCAGCTGCAGCGTGGACTCGGGAGGGCCGCGCGGCGCGCGGCCGACAAGCCCGGCGCGGGCGAGTACGTGTACGCCTGCGTCCGGAGCGATCCGCGCTGGGATCGGCAGTGCGAGTCCCGGCGGCTGTACTACGCCCGGTTGATGGTGGATCTGGAGCTGCCGGTGGGGCCGGTGGCGGAGCATCTCTTCGCCCCGTCCGACCACACCGACCCCGACGAGTGGCGGGTGGACCTGGCGCTGGGCGTGCTGGCCGACCTGGTGCGGCTGAGCCGGCGGGAGGCCGCCGGGCCGCTGCGCCGGTACGCCGAGGAGGGCGCGCAGTGGTTCGACGCGGTGGCCGAGCTCATCGATCTTGAGGATCCCTCGCTGGCGGTGGGGCTGGACTCCCTGGTCGCCGCGCGGTGCGACGACGCCGACCTGGCGCTGCTGGTCCCGGGCCGCCACAACCCGGTGATCGAGGCGTGGGCGGCGAGGCAGCCGCGGGTGGCCGACGCGCTGGCGCGGCAGCGGGAGGCGGGACGGGCGGCGCGGCGCGCGATGGTCCCCGCCCCCGGGAAGGACGCGCAGAGCGAGGCCGAGTTGCTGGACCTGGCGCGGCGGCGCGGCGAGGGCTCCATAGCGGCGATATTCGAGCTGGGCCGCCGCCGGACGCTCGCCCTGCTGGACCTCGCGGAGGAACTGCTGCCCCAGCGGCCGAGCAGGTTCGGCGGCGCGGTGTGCCGGGCGTTGCGGGAGTACGGGCCGGAGACCCTTCCGCGGGCGCGGATGTGGGCGGCGCAGCGCGGCGGCTGCGCGGACATGGGGCTGCGCATCCTCGCCCGCTACGGCACCCGCCAGGACATCCCCCTGCTGATGGACGAGCTGAACGCCGCGGTCGCCCGGCGCGACTGGGCCGACGCCGCGAGCCCGATCGAAGGACTGGGACGGCTGCGCGCGGGCGAGGCCGTCCCGCTGTTGAAGACCGCTTGGACCGAATCCACCTATGCCTATCTGAGACCCCGCATCTTGACCGCGCTCACGAGAACCGCCCCGCACACCGCCGAGTCCTACGCCGTCGAAGGGCTGTGGGACTGCGAGGAGGGCGTCCGGGCCGAGGCCGCCCGGACCGCGCCGCTGACCGGCGAGACGTCGCTGCGGCTCCAGCGGCTCCACCACGACGGCGCCGAGGAACCCGGCGTCCGCGCCGCCGCCGGCGCCCGCATGATGCCCTGACACCCTGGTGCTGTGAGCCCGGATGAACCCCTCCGGGGCGGGGCGCGTATTCCTTCCTCGAATCGCGCGTCTCACCCCGGAGAGGAACAGCGATGGGTTCCCGACACCATCTCGGCTTGTTGAAGACGCTGCCGCTCTGCGCGGCCCTGCTGGCGATGCCGGTGGCGGCCGGCTGCTCCGCCGGGTCGGACGCCTCCGGCGGCAAGGCCGCCGAGCCGGCGAGCCTGGCCGAGCTGGCGCAGCGGACGGACTGCTCCCTGACCGGGAAGCGCAAGGTCAAGGATCTGGAGCAGGGGAACTGCAAGACCGCGCGAGGACGCTACGTGCTGCTCAGCTTCACCTCCGACAACGGCATGAACGCCTGGCTGGAGGAGGCCAAGCCCTGGGGCGGGACGTACCTGGTCGGGGCGCGCTGGGTGGCGGTCAGCCAGCAGCAGACCCTGGAGTCGCTGCGCGGGGACCTCGGCGGCAGGATCGTCCAGGGCGACGGGCACGGTCCCGAGCACGGCTCAGGGCACGGCTGAGCGCGGGTCAGGCGCGGCCGGCCGCGCTCCCCTCGCTGGTGCCCTCCTCGCCCCGCACGAGCAGGACGCTCCACCGCTCCAGGGCGGGGCCCAGGCGGGCCAGGACGCGCCGTCCCGCCAGCCCGCGCCGGACGATGCCCGGGTGCCACAGCGGATGCCGCGGGCCGTCGACGACGACGCGGACGGCCGCGACCGGCAGCGGCCCGGCGCGCTCGGCGACGAGCGCCGACTCCATGTCCGCCAGCCGCGCGCCCTGCGCCGCCAGCAGGGCGCGCTCGGTGCCCCGGACGACGCGGTCGGTCGTGACCAGCGGGCCGACCTGCGCGCTCAGCCCGTCCCGGATGAGCTCCTCGGCGAGCAGGCGCGGCGCGGCGCACGGCACCGCCTTCCCGCCCGCGCCGGCGCCGCGGATCTCGTCGGCGACGAGGACGTCGCCCGGCCGCAGCCGCTCGTCGAGCGCCCCGCCGAACCCGGCGACGACGACGGCGGCGCAGGCGGCCGGGAGCCGGTCGGCCCGCCGCGCCCGGTAGCCGACGACCACGACCGGGGTCCGGGTGAGCCCGCGCCGGACCGCGCGCGCCTCCATGCCGAGCGCGGCGCACACCACGGGGCCGAGCATCGGCGCGTCCACGGCGTCGTCCCAGCCCTCTCCTCCGGCGGCGCCCGCCCCTTCGGTGAAGTTCACCCGTCCAGCGAAACACGAGGTCATCCCGAGATCCAGCGCGCTCACCGCGCAGTGCGAGATCCGCTCACCGCGCAGGGCGACATCCGCTCACCGCCGGGTGCCGGATCCGCGCCGCGGAGATCCGCCTCACGGAGGGCGCGCACCGCCGCCCCGCCCGCCTAGACTCCCCGGCATGACCTCGACCTCCTTTCCCCTTCGGCGGAAGCTGGCCGTTCTCCCGTTCGTCCTGCTGCCCCTCGGCGCCGCGGCCGCGTGCGGCGGCGAGAACAGCAAGACCTCCTGCGGCGTCAACTCCTGCACGGTGACCTTCGACCGCGGCGTCGAGGCGAGCGCGTCCATCCTCGGCGTGAAGGCCGAGCTGGTGAGGGTGCAGGGCGAGATGGTCACCCTGAAGATCGGCGGGCAGACGGTGACGGTGCCGGTCGGCGACGGGCAGCAGGCCGAGGGCTTCGACGTCTCGGTGCAGTCCGTCACCCAGGACCAGGTGGTGGTGAAGATCTCCAACAACGGCTGATCCGGCCTAGGATTCGCTCATGCGTTCGATCAGCACAGCGGAGCGGCGGGCCCGGCTCGCGCTCCGCCACCGGCTCACCGTCCCGGCCAGGACCGACGACGTCCTCGACATCGTCCGGTCCATGGTGGTGCTGCACGCCACCGACCCGGCCACCGTCCACCTGTCGGTGGCGGCCCGCAGCGTCCACGCCGTCCCGGCGGCGGTGGAGAAGGCCCTGTACGACGACCGCACGCTGCTGCGGATGCTCGCGATGCGACGGACGATGTTCGTCGCGCCGACCGACCTGGTCCCGGTGCTGCAGGCGTCCACGGCGAACGGGCTGGCGGCCAGGCAGCGCGCGAGGTACACGAAGATGATCGAGCGCGGCAGCGACGTCGCCGACGCGCCGGCCCTGTTCGCCCGGGCCGAGGAGGCCGCCCACGAGGCTCTGCTGGCCCGCGGCCAGGCGACGGGCACCCAGATCAGCGCCGACGTGCCGCTGCTGCGGACCCAGGTGGAGATGGCGCCCGGCAAGTCCTACTCGCGGCTCACGGGCATCACCACCTGGGTCCTGGTCACGCTCGGCTGCGAGGGCCGCATCGTGCGGGGGCGGCCTAACGGGTCGTGGACGAGCAGCCAGTACGTGTGGTCGCCCGTGGAGACGTGGCTGCCCGGCGGCATCGAGCCGCTCCCGGCCGCCGAGGCCCGCGCCGACCTCGTCCGCCGCTGGCTGCGCACGTTCGGGCCCGCGCCGGTGTCCGACCTGAAGTGGTGGACGGGCTGGAGCGCCGGCGACGTCAAGAAGGCCCTCGCGCTCCTGGACGTCACCGAGGTCGACCTCGACGGGGCGGCCGGTCTCGTCCTGTCCGACGACCTGGAGCCCGTGCCCGCGCCGGAGCCGTCGGCGGCGCTGCTGCCCGCGCTCGACCCGACCCCGATGGGCTGGCAGGAGCGCGGCTGGTTCCTCGGCCCCCACGGCCCGCTGCTGTTCGACCGCAGCGGCAACGTCGGGCCGTCGGTCTGGTGGGACGGCCGCATCGTCGGCGGGTGGGCGCAGCGCAGGGACGGTGAGATCGTCTTCCGCCTCCTCGAGGACGTCGGCGCCGACGCGGAGGCCGCCGTCGAGCGGGAGGCGGCGCGGATGGCGGAGTGGTACGGCGACGTCCGCGCGATCCCCCGCTTCCGCACCCCGCTGGAGCGCGAGCTGACGGCCTGAGCCGGGCCCTGCCTCCTGCGGCCTCCTGCGGCCTCCGGGCGGGGGTCGAACCCTCAGTAGGGGCCCGCGGTGGTCGCGGCGCGGCGATCGGCCCCGCTGCGCCGGAGGAAGGTCACGACGAACGCGAGGGCGGCGAGACCGCCGAGGCCGAGCGCGGCCAGCAGGCTGAGGCCGAGGTAGCCGTTGGCGGTGTCGTCCGGCGTCACGAGGATCGGCCCGTCGGCGCCGCGGCACGTCAGCCGGGCGTCGCCCGTCACCGGCGCTCTGAACGTGGCGGTGTAGCGGTAGGACGCGTGGTCGGAGGCGCTCCAGGAGTTCTTGCGCGTGAGCTGGACGGGCCCGGACCGCTCCCCCGCCTCGACCCGGCACGCGTACGGGGAGGGGCCGCCCTCACGGACGTAGACGAAGTAGCCGTAGCCCTCCCTGAGCCGGACGGTCACCCCGGACGCCGGGTCGCCCGCGGCCGTCGGGCCTTCGGCGACCTCCGAGTCGTCCCACAGGAACGCCAGCACCGTGGCGAACCCGATCACGGCGGCCAGGACGAGGACGATCGGCAGCGCGTACCACCCGGCGCTCGGGCCGACGCGCCGCCGCTGCGGCGTCCAGCCCTCCCCGGGCGGGCCCGGTGCCGGCCGGCCCGGTCCCATGGGCGGCGGTCCCATCGGTGGGTTGGACCCGGGCCACATGTCTTCTCCCCTGCGGAACGCCTGTGCCGGACGACCACGATCCCAGAGAACCGTCCGCCCCGCCAGACGGCCTCCTGTAAGGGGCCGCTGACGGAAGGGTTGGGGATTGTCTGTAACGTCCCCCTGGACAGAGGAGGTGCATGTGGCGGCACTGCCCGGCCTGACCCCCGGCACGCTCCCGCCCGAGGCCGCCGCGCTGCGGGCCCGGGTGCGCGAGTTCCTGGCCGAGACCCCCTTCACCGCCCGCTGCGACAGCTGGCTCACCGGCGCCGACCCCGCCTTCAGCCGGCTGCTGGGCGAGCGCGGCTGGCTGGGCATGACGCTCCCCGAGCGCTACGGCGGGCACGGGCGCTCACCGCTGGAGCGGTTCGTGGTGGTCGAGGAGCTGCTGGCCGCCGGGGCCCCGGTGGGCGCGCACTGGATCGCCGACCGGCAGACCGGCCCGTCCATCCTGGCCCACGGCACCGAGGAGCAGAAGCGGCGGTTCCTGCCGCCGATCGCGCGCGGCGAGTGCTTCTTCGCGATCGGGATGAGCGAGCCCGACTCGGGCTCCGACCTGGCGTCGGTCCGGACCCGCGCCGAGCGCGACGGCGGCGGGTGGCGGCTGCACGGCACCAAGGTGTGGACGAGCGGCGCCCACCTCGCGCACGCGATCCTCGTCCTGGCCCGGAGCGCGCCCCGCTCGCAGGACCGGCACGCGGGCCTCAGCCAGTTCATCGTGCCCCTGCCGGACGACCGCGTGACGATCAGGCCCATCCGGGGGCTGTCCGGCGAGCACCACTTCAACGAGGTCGTCCTCGACGGCGTGTTCGTGCCGGACGCGCTGGTCCTCGGCCGCGCCGGGGACGGGTGGCGGCAGGTCACCGCCGAGCTGGCCCACGAGCGCAGCGGCCCCGAGCGGCTGCTCAGCACGTTCATGCTCATCCGGCTCCTGCACGGCCGCGCCGCCGGTCCGGCCGAGCGGCGGACGCTCGGCGCGCTCACCGCGCGCCTGTGGGCGCTGCGGCAGGCGTCGCTGGGGGTGGCGGGGGCCCTCGCCCGGGGCGAGACGCCCGAGCTGCCCGCGGCCCTCGTCAAGGACCTCGGGACGCGGTTCGAGCGCGAGGTCGTCGAGGCGGCGCGCGAGCACGCGGGCGTGGAGCCCGATCCCGGCTCCCCCGACCCGCTGGCCCGCGCGCTGGCGGAGTCGGTCGTCCAGGCGCCCGGGTTCACGCTGCGGGGCGGCACCAACGAGATCCTGCGGGGCATCGTGGCCCGCGGCCTGGGAGTGCGCTGATGGGGCTTCTGGACGAGACCGCGCACGAGATCCTGGCAGGCGGCGACCCGTGGCGGGCGCTTGAGGAGTCCGGCCTGACGCTGGCCGGGGTGCCGGAGGAGGCGGGCGGCAGCGGCGGCGACCTCGCCGACGCCGCGGCCGTCCTGCGTGCGGCCGGATATCACGCCGCGGCCGTGCCCCTGGCCGAGACGCTGCTGGCCGGGCGGCTGCTCGCCGACGCCGGCCTGCGGGCGGCCCCTGGCGCCCTCACCGCAGTGTCCGGCGAGGTCGAGGTGGTCGAGGGCCGTGACGGTCCCGTCCTGAGCGGGACGTTCCGCCGGGTCCCCTGGGCACGGTCGGCGCGGCTCCTCGTCGTCCTCGGCGGTGGTCTCGTCGCCGTCGTCGACCCGGCGCGGGCGCGGATCACCGAGGGCGCGAACGTGGCGGGCGAGCCGCGCGACGACGTCGTCCTGGCCGGCGTCCCGGCGGAGGAGGCGGCGCCGTGCGCGGTGGACGCGGCCGAGCTGCGGCGGCGGGGAGCGCTGGCGCGGGCCGTCCAGCTGACGGGGGCGATGGCGCGGGCGCTGGACCTGTCCGTCCGGTACGCGGGCGAGCGGGAGCAGTTCGGGAGGCCGATCGGGCGGTTCCAGGCCGTCCAGCAGATGCTGGCGGAACTGGCCGGGGAGGCGACGGTCGCGGACGTCGCGGTGCGCGCCGCCGTCCGCGCGCCCGGCGACCCGGTCGCGGTGGCGGCCGCCAAGGCGAACGCGTCGCGGGCCGCGGGCGCGGTCGCCGCCCTCGCCCACCAGGTGCACGGCGCGCTCGGCGCCACCGAGGAGCACCCCCTGCGCCGGGTCACCCTGCGGCTGTGGTCGTGGCGGGACGAGTACGGCGGCGAGGCCGCCTGGGCCGACGAACTCGGAGCCGCGCTCGCCGCCGCGGCCGACCCCTGGGCGCTCGTGACCGGCACCTGATCGCCCGGTCGGCGGAACGGGTCGGTAATCTCGCTAGGAGTAGCGGACCGCGTTCGGAGACAGCATGGCGCCCTGGGACCGACTGCCCGTTCCGCCGATCAGGCTGCCCCGGCCGAAGGGCCTGCCGTGGCCGGCGGGGCTGTCCTGGCCGGCGGGCCTGCCGTGGCCGTGGGGCCTCGCCCCCTACACCGTCGAGCGCGACCTGCCGGTGACCATGCCGGACGGCGTCGTCCTCCTCGCCGACCGGTACGTCCCGGCCGGGGTCGAGCGGCCCCCCACCATCCTCGTCCGCACCCCCTACGGGCGCCGCGGCCCCGCCGCCCTCGCCAACGGCCTGCTCTTCGTCCCGTTCGGCTTCCAGCTCGTCGTGCAGAGCGCCCGCGGGACGTCCGGGTCCGGCGGCGAGTTCGACCCCCTCGGCAGCGAGCGCACCGACGGGCTCGCCACCGTCGAGTGGCTGAAGCGGCAGCCCTGGTTCCACGGCTCGTTCGCCGCCTTCGGGCCGAGCTACCTCGGCTACGCGGCCTGGGCGATCGCCGCCGAGGCCGGGCCCGAGCTGAAGGCGATGTCCCTGCAGATCACCGCGTCCACCTTCCGGGACGCCGCCTACGTGGGCGGGTCGTTCGCCCTGGAGTCCACGCTCACCTGGACCGACCTCACGCACCGCCAGCAGCGGCGCCTCGGCATGCTGACCGCGCCGCTGACGTCGCGGCGCCGCGCCCTGCGCGCCGCCCGCTCCGGCCGCCCGCTCGCCGAGATGGACGTGGTGGCCGGCGGCGAGCCCATGCGCTTCTACCAGGACCTGCTCGCGGGCCACGGGGCCGCCAGCGGCTACTGGGACACCCGCGACTTCAGCGCCACGGTCGGCGAGGTCTCCGCGCCCGCCACCCTCCTCGGCGGCTGGTACGACGTGTTCCTGCCCTGGATGATCAAGGATTACCTGGCGCTGCGCGCCGCCGGGCACGTCCCGTACCTGACGATCGGCCCCTGGTGGCACACCGACGCCCGGCACGGCCTGCCGGCGATCCGCGAGTCGCTCGCCTGGTTCCGCGCCCACCTGCAGGGCGACCCGTCCGGGCTGCGGCGCGACCCCGTCCGCGTCTACGTCACCGGCGCCCGCGAGTGGCGGCACTACCGCGACTGGCCCCCGCCCGGCACGCGGCGGACGCGCTGGCACCTGCACGCCGGCGGCGGCCTCGGCGAGGACGGTCCGCGCGACGCCCCGCCCAGCCCCTACCGCTTCGACCCGGCCCGCCCGACGCCCGCGCTCGGCGGCCCCACCCTGCTGGGCAGCTCCCGCCCCGTCGACAACCGCCCTCTGGAGCGGCGGCCGGACGTGCTGGTCTTCACCTCCGCGCCCCTCGACGCCGACCTGGACGTCATCGGCCCGGTCGGCGCCGACCTGTTCGTCCGCTCCGACCGCGAGCACACCGACTTCGTCGTCCGGCTCTGCGACGTCTCCCCGGACGGGACGTCCCGCAACGTCTGCGAGGGCGGCCTGCGCCTGCCCTCCGCCGCGGCCGCGCCCGTCGGGACCGGCGGGGTGCTCCGCCTCGCCGTCGACCTGTGGCCCACCGGCCACCGGTTCCAGCGCGGCCACAGCGTCCGGGTCCACGTCACCAGCGGCGCCCACCCCAAGGTCGCCGTCAACCCCGGCACCGGCGAGCCCCTCGCCACCACCGCGACGAGGATGGTCACCGCCCGGCAGGAGGTCCTGCACGACCCCGACCACCCGTCCGCGATCATCCTCCCCGTCGCCGAACGCTCCCCCGAGGCCGCGGCACCGGCCCCTGAGGAGGACCCCACGTGACCGCGTCCAGGAGACGGCTCAGCGCACCCGGGAAATGATCGCCTTCGCCAGTTTCTTCGCGCTTCCGGGGGCGTGGTGGAGGTAGAGGGCGGGTTCGGCCAGTTCGAGCTCGATCAGCATCGGGGCGCCGTCCGGGCCGGGGATCATGTCGACGCGGGCGTAGAGGAGATCGTCGCCGTGCGGGACGGCGGCCAGGGCGCGGGCGGCCAGCTCCAGCTCGGCCTCGGTCGCCGTGGACGCGGTGACCTGCCCGCGCGCCGGGTCGTCCCGGACCGAGCCCTGGACGCCCGCCCCTGCGGCGAGGATCTGCGCCTTGCGCCCGGCGTGGCTGTACTCGCCGTCGAGGAAGACCAGCGCCGTCTCGCCGGCCGTGTCGACCGCGGACAGGTACGGCTGGACCATCGCCGTCCGGCCCGCCTCGCGCAGCGAGCGCAGGTGGGCGCGGGCCGCGTCCTCCTCGCCGGGGCCCCAGCGTGCGGTGTCGCCCGCGCCGATCGAGACGGCGGGCTTGACGACGAACTCCGGCCACTCGGACGGGATGTCGTCCGGATCCCAGAGGGTCGGGACGACGGGGACGCCCGCGGCGGCGAGGTCGCGCAGGTAGCGCTTGTCGGTGTTCCACCGCACGATCGCGGCGGGGTTGAGGACGCGGGGCAGGCTCTCCGCCCAGGCCACGAACTCGTCCCGCCGGGCGGTGTAGTCCCAGGTGGAGCGGATGACGACCAGGTCGTGGCGGGACCAGTCGACGTCGGCGTCCCAGGCGACGGGCTCGGCGCCGACGCCCTCGGCCGCCAGGGCGCCGATCAGGTCCTGGACGTCGTCGCTTCCGTCGGGCAGCAGGGAGCAGGTCGCGAGCGCGATGTTCACACGGGGGTTCATACGGGGGGGATTTCCTCTTCAGCGAACGGGACTGCCGGCGGCGCTCAGCGCGGCCTTGACGTCGGAGATCTTCAGCTCCCCGAAGTGGAAGACGCTGGCGGCGAGGACGGCGTCCGCGCCCGCCTCCACGGCCGGGGGGAAGTGCTCGACCGCGCCCGCGCCCCCGCTGGCGATCACCGGGACGGTGACGGCCTCCCGGACGAGGCGCAGCATCTCCAGGTCGAACCCGGCCTTGGTGCCGTCGGCGTCCATCGAGTTCAGCAGGATCTCCCCGACGCCGAGCTCCGCGCCGCGGCGGGCCCACCCGATCGCGTCGATGCCGGTGCCCTTGCGGCCGCCGTGCGTGGTGACCTCGAAGCCGGACGGCGTCCCCTCGGCGCGCCGCGCGTCCACCGACAGCACGACGCACTGCGACCCGAACCGGTGCGCGGCCTCCCGCAGGAACTCCGGCCGCGCGATCGCCGCGGTGTTGATCGAGACCTTGTCGGCGCCCGCGCGCAGCAGCCGGTCGACGTCCTCGACCGTGCGGATGCCGCCGCCGACCGTCAGCGGGATGAACACCTGCTCGGCGGTGCGCCGCACCACGTCGTAGGTCGTGGAGCGGTCGGCGCTGGAGGCGGTGATGTCCAGGAACGTCAGCTCGTCGGCGCCCTCGGCGTCGTAGCGGCGGGCCAGCTCCACGGGGTCGCCCGCGTCCCGCAGGTTCTGGAAGTTGACGCCCTTGACCACGCGCCCGGCGTCGACGTCCAGGCACGGGATCACCCGCACGGCGACGGTCACTTCACGGCCTCCAGGGCCTCTTCCAGCGTGAACGCCCCCGCGTAGAGGGCCTTGCCGACGATCGCGCCCTCGACGCCGTCGGGGACGAGCCCCGCCAGCGCCCGCAGGTCGTCCAGCGACGAGACGCCGCCGGAGGCGACGACGGGCCTGTCCGTCCGGGAGCACACCTCGCGCAGCAGCTCGGTGTTGGGGCCGCGCAGCGTCCCGTCCTTGGTGACGTCGGTGACCACGTACCGGGGGCAGCCGTCGTCCTCCAGCCGCGCGAGGACCTCCCACAGGTCGCCGCCCTCCCGCGTCCAGCCGCGCGCGGCCAGGGTCGTGCCCCGCACGTCCAGCCCCACCGCGATCCGGTCGCCGTGCGAGGCGATGATCTTGCGGCACCAGGCGGGGTCCTCCAGCGCGGCGGTGCCGATGTTGACCCGGGCGCACCCGGTGGCCAGGGCCGCCTCCAGCGACGCGTCGTCGCGGATGCCGCCCGACAGCTCGACCTTCACGTCCAGCTTCCCGGTCACCTCGGCCAGCAGCTCCCGGTTGGAGCCGCGCCCGAACGCCGCGTCGAGGTCCACCAGATGGATCCACTCCGCCCCCGCCCCCTGCCAGGCGAGCGCCGCCTCCAGGGGCGCGCCGTAGGAGGTCTCGGTGCCGGCCTCGCCCTGCACCAGCCGGACGGCCCGGCCGTCGGCGACGTCGACGGCGGGAAGGAGCGTCAGAGTCATGCGGAAACCCTATCGATGCAGATGGAACGAGTGCCTAGGCCAGGGTGGCGAGCCAGTTGCGCAGGAGCTGGGCGCCGGCGTCGCCGGACTTCTCCGGGTGGAACTGGGTGGCGCACAGGGGGCCGTTCTCCACCGCGGCGACGAAGCGGTCGCCGTGCTCGGACCAGGTGACCAGCGGCGCCGGGATGGTGCCGGTCGGGTCGGACTCCAGGTCCCAGCTGCGCGCGGCGTAGGAGTGGACGAAGTAGAAGCGCTCGCCGCGCAGGCCCTCGAAGAGCGCGGAGCCCTCGGGGGCCTCCACGGTGTTCCAGCCCATGTGGGGGACGACCGGGGCGTTCAGGCGGTCGACCGTGCCCGGCCACTCGTCGCAGCCCTGGGTGGTGACGCCGTGCTCGATGCCCTTGGAGAACAGGATCTGCATGCCGACGCAGATGCCGAGGACGGGGCGCCCGCCCGCCAGCCGGCGGCCGATGATCTGGTCGCCCTGCACCGAGCGCAGGCCCGCCATGCAGGCGGCGAACGCGCCGACGCCGGGAACGACCAGGCCGTCGGCGGCGAGCGCGGCGTCCCGGTCGGCGGTCACGGTTACCTCCGCGCCGGCGCGCGCCACGGCGCGCTCGGCCGAGCGCAGGTTCCCCGAGCCGTAGTCGAGGATGACGATCTTCTTCACGACCACATCACTCCCCCGGCGACCGCCATCCCGGCGAGCACCAGCAGGAGCACCGCGGCGATCTTGAGGCCCTGCTTGACGAAGCTGTACACGCCCGCCAGCAGGAACACCGCGACCGCGAAGATCGCCACCGTGCCGTAGGTGAGGTGCAGGCCACCGATCTCCACGGCTACAGGGCCCCCTTGGTGGAGGGGATGCCGTGCACCTTCGGGTCGAACGCCACGGCGTCGCGCAGCGCCCGGGCGAGGGCCTTGAACTGCGCCTCGACGATGTGGTGGGCGTTGCGTCCGTAGGGGACGTGGACGTGCAGCGCGACCCGCGCGTTCGACACGAACGACTCGAAGATGTGCCGGGTCATCGTGGTGTCGTACTCGGGGCCGATCATCGGCGCCATGCCGTCCGGCTCCACGTGCACCAGGTAGGGGCGCCCGGAGACGTCCACGGTGACCTGGGCGAGCGCCTCGTCGAGCGGGATGGAGGCGTCGGCGAAGCGGCGGATGCCGGCCTTGTCGCCGAGGGCCTCGCGGAACGCCGCGCCGAGCGCGATCGCGGTGTCCTCGATGGTGTGGTGGCTGTCGATGTGCAGGTCGCCGGTGGTCTTGACGGTCAGGTCGAACGACCCGTGCTTGCCGAGCTGCGCCAGCATGTGGTCGAAGAACCCCACGCCGGTCGCGACGTCGACCTGCCCGGTGCCGTCGAGGTCGATCTCGACGAGGACCTGGGTCTCCCCGGTCCCGCGCTCGACTCGTCCCTTGCGCGTCACAGACTCTCCTCGTTGTTCTCGGTGCCGGCTCCCCGCGCCCGGCGGAGCGCGGTGCGGAAGGCGGCCATCTCCTCCGGGGCGCCGACGCTGACCCGCAGCCACTCGGGCGGGCCCACCTCCCGGATCAGCACGCCGCTCTCCAGCAGGTCCTCCCAGACGCGGCGGCGGTCGGGGAACGTCCCGAACAGGACGAAGTTGGCGTCGGAGTCGGCGACCCGGAGCCCTTCGCCGCGCAGCCACGCCACGAGGTCGTCGCGCTCGCGGCGCAGGGCGTCGACGCCGCCGAGCAGCTCCTCGCCGTGGGCGAGGGCGGTGCGCGCCACGGCCTGGGTGACGGCCGACAGGTGGTAGGGCAGCCGGACGAGCAGCAGCGCGTCGATCACGGCCTGGCCGGCGGCCAGGTAGCCGAGCCGGGCCCCGGCCATCGCGAACGCCTTGGACATCGTCCGGGTGACGATCAGCCGCGGGTGGCCGTCCAGCAGCGTCAGCGCGGACGGGGTGCCCGCGCGGCGGAACTCGGCGTAGGCCTCGTCGACGACGACCATCCCGGGCGCGGCCGCCAGGACGGCCTCGATCGCGTCGAGGGGCAGCGCCGTGCCGGTCGGGTTGTTGGGCGAGGTCAGGAACACGACGTCGGGCCGGTGCTCCTCGACGGCCGCGACGGCGCGCTCGGGTTCGAGGCCGAAGTCCTCGTCGCGGAAGGCGTTCACCCAGCGGGTCCCGGACACCCCCGTGATGATCGGGTGCATCGAGTAGGACGGCTCGAAGCCGAGCGCGGTGCGGCCCGTCCCGCCGAACGCCTGCAGGATCTGCTGGATGATCTCGTTGGAGCCGTTCGCGGCCCACACCCGGGCCGCGGTGAGGCCCGCGCCGGGCGTGTCGGTGTTCAGGAACGCGGCGAGGTCCTCGCGGAGCGCGACCGCGTCCCGGTCGGGGTAGCGGTTCAGCGACCCGGCGACGTCCATGACGGCCTCGCCGAGGGCCTTCACGAGCCGCTCGGACGGCGGGTAGGGGTTCTCGTTGGTGTTCAGCGCGTACGGGACGTCCAGCTGGGGCGCACCGTAGGGCTCGCGGCCGCGCAGGTCGTCCCGCAGCGGCAGGTCGTTGAGCGAGGTCACGAAGGGGTCTCCCAGTCGAAGCGGGCCTGGAGCGCGGCGCCGTGGGCGGGAAGGTCCTCCGCCTCGGCGAGCGCGACGACGCGCGCGGTGGCGTCGGCGAGGGCGTCGCGGTCGTACTCGACGACGTGCACGCCGCGCAGGAACGACTGGACCGACAGCCCGGAGGAGTGGCAGGCGCACCCGCCGGTGGGCAGGACGTGGTTCGAGCCCGCCAGGTAGTCGCCGAGCGACACCGGCGCGTACCGGCCCACGAAGACGGCGCCGGCGTTGCGGACGCGCGCGGCGACCGCGGCGGCGTCGGCGGTCTGGATCTCCAGGTGCTCGGCGGCGTAGGCGTCCACGACCTTCAGTCCGTCCTCGACGCCGTCGACCAGGACGATGCCGGACTGCCGCCCGGCCAGCGCCTCGGTGATCCGCTCGACGTGGCGGGTGCGGGCGACCTGCGCCTTCAGCTCGGCCTCGACCTCGTCGGCGAGCCGCACCGAGTCGGTGACCAGGACGGCGGCGGCGAGCGTGTCGTGCTCGGCCTGGCTGATCAGGTCGGCGGCGACCTCCACCGGGTCGGCGGTGTCGTCGGCGAGGATCGCGATCTCCGTCGGGCCGGCCTCGGCGTCGATGCCGATCACGCCCTTGAGCAGCCGCTTGGCCGCGGCGACGTAGACGTTGCCGGGCCCGGTGACCAGGTCGGCGCGGGGGCACTCCTCGGTGCCGTAGGCGAACATCGCGATCGCCTGGGCGCCGCCCGCGGCGTACACCTCGTCGACCCCGAGCATCGCGCACGCGGCCAGGATCGAGGGGTGCGGCAGCCCGCCGAAGTCCTTCTGCGCGGGCGAGGTGACGGCGAGGGAGCCGACGCCCGCCTCCTGCGCGGGGACGACGTTCATGACCACGCTGGACGGGTAGACGGCGCGGCCGCCCGGCACGTACAGGCCCACGCGCCCGACCGGGACCCACCGCTCGGTGACGGTGCCGCCGGGCACGACCTGCGTGGTCACGTCGGTGCGGCGCTGCGCGCGGTGCACGGCCCGGGCGCGGCGGATGCTCTCCTCCAGCGCGTCCCGGACGGCCGGGTCGAGGCCGGTGAGCGCCCGGTGCACGGCCTCGACCGGGACCCGGACGCGCTCCAGCTCGACCCCGTCGAACCGGCTGGTGTGCTCCCGTACCGCCGCCGAGCCCCGATGGCGCACGTCCTCGCAGATGGGCCGCACCTTGTCCAGGGCGGCCTCGACGTCGAGTTCGGCGCGGGGCAGCACGGTGCGCAGGTCGCCCGGAAGCGAGCCGCGCAGGTCGATACGGGAAATCACCCGTCCAGTCTACGGAGTGCCCTCCGTCCCTCGCGCACCGTCTCACGTCCCGAGACGTCGTGTCGCCGCGGCCCGGCGGGTCAGACCCGGAGGGCGCCGTCCAGGACGGTGACGGCCCGGCCGGCCAGGGTCACCCGGTCGCCGTGCAGGGCCACGCGGACGTGCCCGCCGCGCGGCGACGCCTGGTAGCCGGTCAGGGCGTCGCGGCCGAGGCGCTCGGCCCAGTAGGGCGCGAGGGCGCAGTGGGCGGAGCCGGTCACCGGGTCCTCGGCGTCGCCGGGCAGGACTCGCGGAGCGAAGAAGCGGGACACGAAGTCGTGCTCCCGGCCGGGGCCGGCGGCCGCCGTGACGATCACACCGCGGGCGTCGATCCCGGCGAGCGCCCGGACGTCCGGGGCGAGGCCCCGCACGCAGTCCTCGTCCGGGACCTCGGCGAGCAGGTCGTTCTGGGCGTTGCGGCCGGTGTGCAGCACCTTGGCGCCGAGCGCCTCCGCGAGCCCTTCGGGCGCCTCGACGGGGTCGGCGCGCATCACCGGGAAGTCCATCGCCAGCGCGCCGTCCTCCTCTGGGGTGACGGTGAGGACGCCGCTTTTCAGCGTACGGAACCTGATCGGTTCGCCCGCCGCGGCCGTGCCCGTCTCGTAGAGGGCGTGGGCGGAACCGAGGGTGGCGTGCCCGCAGAGGGCGACCTCCGTCTTCGGGGTGAACCACCTCAGCTCGAAGTCGGCGTCCCCGTCCTGAACCGGCCGGACGAACGCCGTCTCGGAATGCCTCATCTCCGCGGCGACGCGCTGCATCCACCCGGCGTCGGCGGCGCCCGTGAGCAGGCACACTCCGGCGGGGTTGCCGGCGAACGCGCGGCCGGTGAAGGCGTCGACGACGAGCATCCTCATGGCGCCGACGCTACACCCGCTTCACGCCGTGAAAAATCTCCCCTTACCAAGATCATCATTTGCGACGTACCCTGGCGGCACGGGCGTTTCCGGTTGCGCCCAGGAACGCGGGAGAGAAGATGTGACCGAACGGCTCGCCCTGTTCCCCCTGGGCACCGTGCTGTTCCCCGGCCTGGTGCTCCCCCTGCACCTGTTCGAGGACCGCTACCGCCGGCTGGTCGGCGACCTCCTCGAACAGCCCGAGCCGCGCGCGTTCGGCGTCGTCGGCATCGAGCTCGGCCACGAGGTCGGCGAGGGCGCGGCGCACCGCCTCGCCGAGGTCGGCTGCGTCGCCGAGCTGCGCGAGGTGACGCCGCACCCCGACGGGCGGTACGACATCGTCGCCGTCGGCGCCCGGCGGTTCCGGCTGAAGGAGCTGGATCGGTCCAGGCCCTACCTGCGGGGCGAGGTCGAGTTCCTGCCCGAGGAGCCCGGCGCCGATCCGGGTCCCGCCGCGGCGCGCGTCCGGCGGCTGTTCCGGCTCTACCGTCGGCGCCTCGGCGCGGCCGGCGCCGGACCGCCAGAGGAGATCGAGCAGGCGGACGACCCCGTCGCGCTGTCGTACGCGGTCGCGGCGGCGCTCGTCCTGGACGGGCACGAGAAGCAGCGGCTGCTGGAGCACGAGGACGCGACGCTGCGCCTGGCGGCGGAGGCCGAGCTGCTGGCCAGGGAGAACCGCATCCTGGACGTGCTCCCGATGATCCCCGCCGGGCAGTTCCTTGACGGGTCGTTCACGCCGAACTGAGCGGGCGCGGCAGACTTCTCCCATGAGCACTGCCAAGGCCAAGGGCGGCAAGGGCACCCCCGCGACGATCGCCGCGGCGAAGGCCGGCGTCGACTTCACGCTGCACGCCTACGAGGCGGACCCGAACGCCGAGTCCTACGGGGAGGCCGCCGCGGACGCCCTCGGCGTCCCGCACGACCGGCTCTTCAAGACGCTGCTGGCCGAGGTCGACGGGAACCTCACCGTCGGCGTCGTCCCGGTGTCGTCCACCCTCGACCTGAAGGCGCTCGCGGCGGCGGCCGGCGGCAAGAAGGCGCGGATGGCCGACCCCCGCGACGCCGAGCGCGCCACCGGGTACGTCGTCGGCGGGATCAGCCCGCTCGGGCAGCGCAGGCGGCTGCCGACCGTGATCGACGCGTCGGTGTCAGGGCTCGCGACCGTCTACGTCTCGGCCGGCCGGCGCGGACTCCAGATCGAGCTCGTCCCCGCCGACCTCGTCCGCCTCACCGGCGCCCTCGTCGACGCCATCGCCCGCGGGTAGCCGCCGCACGACCAGCTCCAGCAGCCCGTAGGCGGCGACCGCCGGCAGCGCCCAGAACACCAGCACGCCCTTGGCGCGCAGGTCGGCGACGCCGGTGACGGTGGTGCCGTCGCGGCCGTGCCGGACCACGTCCTCGAAGTGCCCGAGCCCGACCAGGTGGCCGGTCTGCCAGGCGAGGACGGCCGCCGCGGCGCCGCCCACGGCCAGCCCGAGCAGCAGCGCGGAGTCGTTGCCGCGCCCGCCCGCCAGGTAGGCGCCGGCGCCGCACACGGCTCCGGCGACGAGCGCGATCAGAGCGAAGCGGACGTCGATACCGATCGGGCCCTGGCCTTCCGGGTCGGCCAGAAGGGCCTCACCCTGCACGACCACGTACGTCACCTTCGGGACCACCGCCGCCCACAGCAGGCCGGCGAGCGGCCCCAGCAGCGTGACGACGGCGCTGGTGACCGCCCAGATCGCCAAGAGCCTCCCGGTGGGTCGCCGCACCTCGTACGCTCCTAGTTGCAAGTCGTCCGACAGCGAAAGCCTAGCCTGCCCAGGTCAACCGATCGACTCTCGAAGGGTGTCCGATTCTCGCCCACGACGGCCCCGATTACTGGGATAATGTGCCCGACATGTCCGGATTCAGCCCCGCGTTCGAACGCCTCGGCGCCGCGCTGGCGGCCGTCGTCCTGCAGCAGCAGGAGACGCTCGCCGAGTTCCTGCCGCGCGAGGACTGGAGCGCCGACCTGACCGCCCGCACCTACACCAGCGGCGGCGTCACGGTCCGCGTCTCGCTGCTCGGCAGCTACGCCGCCCGCGAGCGCACCTGGCTGTGGGGCTGGGCCAACCCCCAGTTCGGCGACGCGCACCCCGCCGTCGCCCCCACGCTGGTCATCCGGACCCTCGGCGAACGGCTCGGCATCACCGAGTTCACCACCCCCGAGGTCGACCTGTCCTGGTACGAGGGCCCCGCCGGCCACGGCGGCGAACTGATCGCGATGGCCGCCGGCGGCGTCCTCGGCGGCGCCGGATACATCGGCGCCGGCTACGACGGCGGCTCCGCCTACCTGCACGTCGACGACCCCCAGGCACCGCCCGCCCAGTGGGACCCCGTCCCCCTCCCCCGCCTGCTGGCCAACGCAGCCAGCCTCTTCCCCCACGAGCCGCGCCTCACCCTCGCCGGGTTCCTGTCGCACCACCGCGTCCCCTACCGGCAGAGCGACGTCCTCACCGAAGTCGCCCTCCCCGGCGGCGGCACCGCCCGCGCCCACTTCGACGGCCTCGGCCGCTTCGTCGACTGGAGAGCTGAGCTTATTGCGGTTTCTTAGTTTTTCGGGCCTTGGGGGCCCGAAAAACTAAGAAACCGCGGGCGATCGCTGGCATCGCTTCGACTCGCCTGGCGGCTCGCTGCGCGATCAGGTTCTCGCAAGCTCGAACCTGCCTTCGGACGCGATCGCGAACCCTGAGGTCTCCGGTGGCTGAGGTGCCGGTTGCGGTTGTCGGGGGTGGTGGTTGTGGTTGCTGCGGGTGGTGGTTGCGGTTGCTGCGGGTGTTGGCTGCGGTCTGCGGCTCCTCGCCAGCCACAACCAGAGCGGCCAGGGTGACCCGTTAGGTGGCGCTGGGTGCGCCGTCATCCGCTATCGGCTAGGTCGGGCGCGGGCTCGCCTCCGGCGCGCCCCGGCGGGGGCGCGCCGGGCCGGCGGGGCTACGCCTGGGTCACCCTAGGCAGGACGGGCCCAGGAGTTGCTTCAGGTCGCCCATCAGGGCGGGGGACGGGGCCACGCGGAGTCGGTCGTCCAGGCGGACCACCGTTGTGCGGGGGCCGTTCTGGAGGTGGAGGTGCACCTCGGCGGTGCCGGGGTGGGTGATCAGCACCTCCTTGAGGCGGGACACCGTGGGGGGCGTGCAGCGGCCCAGCGGGAGCGTGACCGAGAGCGGGCCGGTCGCGTCGGTGACGCTGAGGTCGGGCTGGACGACCTCCATCGCGATGATCTTCGCTACGTCCTCGCGGCGGTCCAGGCGGCCCTTGACGACGAGGATGGCGTCCTCGGCGAGGAGGGTCGAGCACAGCTGGTAGGACGACGGGAAGCACATCACCTCGATGGAGCCGCCGAGGTCCTCCAGCTGGAACATGGCCCAGGAGTTGCCCTGCTTGGTGACCTTGCGCTGGAGGCCGGACAGCAGCCCGGCCACGATGACCACCTGGCCGTCGGGGCGCTCGCCGCCGTTCAGGACGGCGATCGTGCAGTCGGCCTCCCGCTCCAGGATGTGCTCGACGCCGAGGAGCGGGTGGTCCGACACGTAGAGGCCGAGCATCTCCCGCTCGAAGGCGAGAAGGGTCGTCTTGTCCCACTCCTCGCCCTCGGGGATCGCGACGGCGAACGCGTCCTCGCCGCCGTCGTCCTCCAGGGCGCCGAAGAGGGAGTCCTGGCCGACGGCCTCCTTGCGCTTGATGTCGATGACCGAGTCGATGGCCTGCTCGTGCACCATCAGCAGCGCCTTGCGCTGGTGGCCGAGCTCGTCGAACGCGCCCGCCTTGATCAGCGACTCCACGACCCGCTTGTTGCACACCGGCGGCGGGACCTTGTTGAGGAAGTCGTTGAAGTCGGTGTAGGCGCCCTTCTCGCGGCGGGCCGCGACGATCCCGTCCACGACGTTGGTGCCGACGTTGCGGACGGCCGACAGGCCGAAACGGATCTCGGTGTCGCCGAGCGGGGTGAAGTCGGCCTCGGACGTGTTGACGTCGGGCGGCAGCACCTTCAGGCCCATCCGGCGGCACTCCGACAGGTACAGGGCGCTCTTGTCCTTGTCGTCGCCGACGGAGGTGAGCACGCCCGCCATGTACTCGGCCGGGTAGTTCGCCTTGAGGTAGGCCGTCCAGTAGGAGACGAGGCCGTACGCGGCGGAGTGGGCCTTGTTGAAGGCGTAGTCGGAGAACGGGACGAGGATGTCCCACAGCGTCTTCACGGCCTCCTTGGAGAAGCCGTTGTCGATCATGCCCTGCTCGAACCCGACGAACTGGGCGTCCAGCTCGGCCTTCTTCTTCTTGCCCATGACGCGGCGGAGCAGGTCCGCCTTGCCGAGCGTGTAGCCCGCCACCTTCTGCGCGATCGCCATGACCTGCTCCTGGTAGACGATCAGGCCGTAGGTGGTGTCGAGGATCTCCCTGAGCGGCTCCTCCAGCTCCGGGTGGATCGGGGTGATCTCCTGCGCGCCGTTCTTGCGCAGCGCGTAGTTGGTGTGGGAGTTCGCGCCCATGGGGCCGGGCCGGTACAGGGCGCCGACGGCGGAGATGTCCTCGAAGTTGTCCGGCTTCATCAGCCGGAGCAGGGAGCGCATGGGGCCGCCGTCGAACTGGAACACGCCGAGGGTGTCGCCGCGGGCGAGCAGCTCGTAGGTCTTCTTGTCGTCCAGGGGGAGGGCGAGCAGGTCGACCTCGACGCCCTTGTTCTTGCGGATGCCCTGGAGCGCGTCGTCGATGATCGTCAGGTTGCGCAGGCCGAGGAAGTCCATCTTCAGCAGGCCGAGCGACTCGCAGGTCGGGTAGTCGAACTGCGTGATGATCGCCCCGTCGGCGTCCCGGCGCATGATCGGGATGTGGTCGGTGATCGTCTCGCCGGACATGATGACCCCGGCGGCGTGCACGCCGGTCTGGCGGATCAGCCCCTCCAGGCCCTGCGCCAGGTCCATGATCTGCTTGACGTCGGTCTCTTCCTCGTACAGCTTGCGCAGCTCGCCCGCCTCGCCGTAGCGCGGGTGCTTGTCGTCGAAGATGCCCGACAGCGGGATGTCCTTGCCCATGACGGCGGGCGGGAACGCCTTGGAGATCCGGTCGCCGAGCGCGTACGGGAAGCCGAGGACGCGGCCCGCGTCCTTGATGGCGGCCTTCGCCTTGATGGTGCCGAACGTGGCGATGAAGGAGACCTTGTCGGCGCCCCACTTCTCGGTCGTGTACTTGATGACCTCGGCCCGCCGGTCTTCAGGGAAGTCGATGTCGATGTCGGGCATGGACGCGCGCTCGGGGTTCAGGAACCGCTCGAAGATCAGCCCGTGCGGGATGGGGTCGAGGTCGGTGATGCCCATCGCGTAGGCGATCAGCGAGCCCGCGGCGCTGCCTCGCCCCGGGCCGACCAGGATGCCGTTCTCCTTGGCCCACATGATGAAGTCGGCGACGACGAGGAAGTAGGACGGGTACCCCTTGCCGAGGATGACGCCCATCTCGTACTCGGCCTGCTCCTTGTAGCCGTCCGGGAGGCCGTCGGGGAAGCGGCGCTCCAGGCCCTTCCAGACCTCCTTGCGGAACCAGCTCTCCTCGGTCTCGCCCTCCGGGACGGGGAAGCGGGGGCTGAGGTCGCGGTACTCGAACATCCCGGCGGGGTCGACGCGCTCGGCGATCAGCAGGGTGTTCCTGCAGCCCTCGGCCCAGATGTCGGAGGAGTCGATGGCGCGCATCTCCTCGGCGGTCTTGAGGTAGTAGCCGCTGCCGTCGAACCGGAACCGGTCGGGGTCGGCGAGCTGCTTGCCCACCTGCACGCACAGCAGCGCGTCGTGGGCGGTGGCCTCGGACTCGTGCGTGTAGTGGGAGTCGTTGGTGACGACCGGCGGGATGTTCAGCCGCTTGCTGATCTCGATGAGGCCGTCGCGGACGCGGCGCTCGATCTCGAGGCCGTGGTCCATCAGCTCCAGGAAGTAGTTCTCCTTGCCGAGGATGTCCTGGAAGTTCGCGGCGGCCTTCAGCGCCTCGTCGAACTGGCCGAGCCGCAGCCGGGTCTGGACCTTGCCGGACGGGCAGCCGGTGGTGGCCATGAGGCCCTCGGAGTGCTCGGCGAGCAGCTCCTCGTCCATGCGCGCGTACTTGAAGACGAAGCCCTCGGTGTAGGCGCGGCTGGAGAGCTTGAACAGGTTGTGCAGGCCCGCCCTGTTCCGCGCCCACAGCGTCATGTGGTTGATCAGGCCGCCGCCGGAGACGTCGTCGCGCTTCTGGCTCGGCTCACCCCACTGGACCTTCTTCTTGTGGTAGCGGGACTCCGGCGCCATGTAGGCCTCGATGCCGATGATCGGGGTCACGCCGGCCGCGGTCGCCTGCTTGTGGAAGTCGTAGGCGCCGTGCATGTTGCCGTGGTCGGTCATCGCGATCGCCGGCATCTTCTGCCGGCCGACCTCCTCGAACATCTGCTTCAACCGCGCGGCTCCGTCGAGCATGGAGTACTCGGTGTGAACGTGCAGGTGAACGAAAGAGTCGGCCATGCGTGCTGCGCCTCCTGCTCGTCGCATGCGACCGCCCACGTGCGGGGTCGGCACGTGGTCGCGGCTCGGTACCGGGGGAACGTCGTCGGGCCGGCGGGCGCCGGAACGACGCGGCTCTGAGAGCCTAACCCGCATCCCTGGTCACTCGCGCCCCGACGCGCCCAATCCCCGGGGGCCCCCTTCCGGTCGTCTCGGAACCCGGGACGGGATGTCCGGAGTTTGGCCCGCCGGGCGGCACGGCATACGATCGTCCCGTGGAACGTCGCCATCTCAGGTTTACGCAGCCGGCTCCGGGTGAGCCGGTCGCCCGCGCGACCTAGCGACGACCCCGGAGCCGGCCGAGGCGGAGTCCCCGTGGACTCCGCCTTTCTTCTGGAGCAGCCTTTTCGCTGATCAGGCGCGGCCCGGGGCACCCGCTCCCCCGCCCGGAAGGGCCGCGCGAGAGGGGATCCGAGATGAACGACCAGGTGATCGACCACGTCGGCGCGGACGCGGCGTGCCCGGTCCGCGAGCCGTCCGGCGAGATGCGGGTCGCGCTGCCGTCGGCCGCCGACGTCACCACGCTCGCCGAGGCCCGCGAGGCGATCGACGGCCTCGACGCCGCCCTCGCGACGCTGCTGGAGCACCGCACCGCGGTCGCCGCCGTCGTCCAGCGGCTCAAGCCGGTCGGCGGCTTCGCCGGCCGCGACCCCGAGCGCGAGCGGCGGATCGTCGAGGCCATGGCGGTGCGCGCCCCCTCCCTCGGCCCGGAACGGCTCGCCCCCATCGTGAACGCGATCATCGAGGCGGGGCTGGACGCGGCCGAGTCCGGCCGATGAGCGCGCCCGGGTCCGCGCGGGCGGCCGGTGAGGACGTCCCGGACGAGACCGCTCCGGAGGCGGGCGAATCGGACGAGGCCGCGCGGGCCGCAGCCATACGCCACGGGCTCAGCGTGGGCATCGCCGTCGGGGTGTCCGGCCTGGCGTTCGGCGCCGCGGCGGTCACGGCGGGGCTCACGGTCGCGCAGGCGTGCGCGCTGAGCCTCCTGGCGTTCACCGGCGCGTCCCAGTTCGCGCTGGCCGGGGTGATCGGCGGGGGCGGCGGGCTCGTCGCCGGGACCCTCGGCGCGGTGCTGCTCGGCGGCCGCAACGCGCTGTACGGGATGCGGCTCGCGGCGACGCTCGGCGTGCGCGGCCGGCGCAGGCTCGCCGCCGCGCACGTCGTCATCGACGAGACGGCCGCCGTGGCGACCGCCCAGCGCGGCCGGGCCGCGGCCCGCGCCGGGTTCTACACGACGGCGATCACCCTCTACCTGGCGTGGAACCTCACCACGCTGCTGGGCGCGGTGGGCGCGGCGCGGCTGGGCGATCCCGAGGCCGTGGGCCTGGACGTCCTCGGTCCGGCGGCGTTCCTCGCCCTGCTCTGGCCCCGGCTCACGAGCGGGCGGACCGCGGTCCGCGTCGCCGTCGCGGCGGCGGTGATCGCGGTGGCGGCGACGCCGGTGCTGCCGCCGGGCGTGCCGGTCATGCTGGCCGCCGTCGCCGCGCTGCCCGCCCTGCTCGGCCGGAGGACCGCGCCGTGAGCGTCTGGATCGCGGTGATCGCCACCGGGCTCGGCTGCTACGCGCTGAAGCTCGGCGGGCTCCTCACCCCGCGCCGCATGCTGGACGACCCCCGGGTGCGCCGGTTCACCGAACTGGTCCCCGTGGCCCTGCTCACCGCGCTGATCGCCGTCCAGGCGCTCGCCGACGGCCGGGCCCTCGATCTCGACGCCGCGCGGCTGGCGGGCCTGGGCGCCGCCGTCGCCGCGCTCCTGCTGCGCGCGCCGTTCCTGGTGGTGCTGGTCGTCGCGGCCGCTGTCGCGGCGGGGCTGCGCCTCCTCGGTCTCTGAGGGGCGCTCTGTCCTGCATTCAGGACTCGGCAGCGACGATCTCCAGGGCGTGGGCCAGGTCGTCCGGGTAGGGGCTCTCGAACTCCACCCACTCGCCCTTGGTGGGGTGCTCGAACCCGAGCCGCACAGCGTGCAGCCACTGCCGCCTGAGGCCGAGGCGCTCCGCCAGGGTCGGGTCGGCTCCGTAGGCCATGTCGCCCACGCACGGATGCCGGATCGCCGACATGTGGACGCGGATCTGGTGCGTGCGGCCCGTCTCCAGGTCGATGTCGAGCAGCGACGCCGCCCGGAACGCCTCGACGGTGTCGTAGTGGGTGACGGACGGCTTCCCGCCCGCGACGACCGCGAACCGGCCGTCGCCGGAGGGGTGCCGGTCGATGGGGGCGTCGACCGTCCCGCGGAAGGGGTCGGGATGGCCCTGGACGAGCGCCTGGTAGCGCTTGTCGATGCGGCGCTCCTTGAACGCGCGCTTGAGCCGCGAGTAGGCGACCTCGCTCTTCGCCACGACCATGGCGCCGGTGGTGTTGGCGTCGAGCCGGTGCACGATCCCCTGCCGCTCGGACGCGCCGCTGGTGGCGATCGTGTGCCCGGCCCCGAGCAGCCCGCCGAGGACGGTCGGGCCCGTCCATCCGGTGGTCGGGTGGGCGGCGACGCCGACCGGCTTGTTCACCACGACGATGTCGTCGTCCTCGAACAGCACGCCCATCCCGGGGACGGGCTCGGCGACCGGGGCGGGCGGCGCGGGAGGCGGCGGGAGCGTGACCTCCAGCCACGCGCCGGCGTGCAGCCGCTCGGACTTGGTGGCCACCGGCGCGCCGTCCAATGCCACGTCGCCCGCGGCGATGATGTCGGCGGCGCTGCCGCGCGACAGCCCGAACAGGCGCGCCAGGGCGGCGTCGATCCGCTCGCCCTCCAGGCCGTCGGGGACGTGGAGGCTCCGCACGTCGCCCATCACGACTTCTCCTCGGGGGCCGGAACCTCGGCCTCTCCCTCGGGCTCGCCTGCGGCCGCGCGCTCGGTGGCACGGCCCTCGGCGGCGGCCTCCCCCCTGCCGGAGGACGTCTCCGCTTCCGGGCCCTCGTCCGAGTCCGGGGTCTCGCCGGCGCCGGAGCCCTCGTCCTTGAGGCGCGTCCCGTCCACCTGGAGGCCGCGCGCCGCCAGCAGGACGGCCAGCACGCCGCCGCAGACGATCGCGGAGTCGGCCAGGTTGAACACCGGCCAGTGCGGCAGCTGGATCCAGTCGACGACGTGGCCCTTCAGCGGGGCCGGGGCCCGCAGCAGCCGGTCGATGAGGTTGCCGATCGCGCCGCCCAGCAGCAGCCCGAGGCAGACCGCCCACGGCGCGCTGCGCAGGTTCCGGGCGGTCCGCAGGATCGCCACGACCACCCCGCAGGCGATCAGCGTGAACACGATGGTGTAGCCGGTGCCGATCGAGAACGCGGCGCCGCTGTTGCGGGTCTCGCGCAGCGTCAGCAGGCCGCCGAGCAGCCGGACCGGCGCGCGGTCCTGCAGCGTCGACACCACGATGATCTTGGACACGATGTCGGCGGCGAGCGCGGCCAGGGCCACGGCGACCAGCACGCCGACGCGGCGCGGCCGGGGAGACTCCGCGGTCTCCCCGGCCTGCCGCTCTGGGTTCGTTGAGTCGCTCAGCGACGTTCCTCGCGTTGTTTGCATGTCACACACAGGGTCGCACGCGGGAAGGCCTGGAGGCGCGCCTTGCCGATCGGCCTGGCGCAGGACTCGCAGATCCCGTACGTGCCGGCGTCCATCCGCTGGACGGCCCGCTCGATCTGGGCGAGCAGGTCCTGTGAATTGTAGGCCAGCGCGAGCTCGTGTTCGCGCTCGTAGGTCTTGGCGCCCGCGTCGGCCTGGTCGTCGCCGGCCCCGTCGCTGGCGTCGCCCTCGGCGATCTGGCTGGCGGACGCGGCGATCTCGCTGCGCAGCCCCTCGATCTGCTCCTCCAGGCCCGCCCGCACCTCCGCCAGCTCCGCCGGCGTCCACTGGTGCTCCCCCTCGCGGACCGGCAGCTCCGCGGCGGCCGTCCTGGCAGGCTCACGCACGTCCGGCGGCGCCCCGCCGGTCTTGGCGGCCGTCCCGGCCCCGCCCGGTTTCCCGGGCCGACGCCCGGCCGCCTTGCCCGGCTTCACGGCGGTGCCCTTCGCCGGGTTCTTGGCGGCGCCCGCCTCGACCGCGTCAACCGCGTCGACCGCGTCGACCGCGTCCTTTCCCGCCCCGCCCTTTCCGGCGGCGCCCTTTCCCGGGGCGTCTTTCTCAGCCGTGCCTTTTCCTGCTGCGCCTTTCTCCGCCGCACCCGTTCTCGCGTCCGTCCTCGCGGCGGGCGGCCGGGTCTGGGACGGCCGAGCCGTGCCCCGGCTCTTGCTTGCGGCGGGCGTCGCGCCCCTCATCGCGCCGGCCATGTCGGCCTCCCTCGCGCTGGTCGCCTCAACGGGCAGTGCGGGCAGCATTGGTCCCCTCTCTCGGGCACGGTAAACAACCTGGGCCGTGTTACCGACCGCTTATGCCCGGTCGCCGAACGCATGGAAACTCCCCCGCCGCGCACGAGATCGCAAAGGAACCGTGTCCCCGGGGAGGGAAAAGGGGAAGAGGCGGGGCCCGGCGTGCGTTAAAGTCGGGACGAGCAGTCGCATGGCAGGCACTGATGGGGACACCTGCCGCCGCACGCAGCCATGAGCGACCCGGGGACGGTGCGAGCCCGGGGGCGAGCCCGGCGGTCTGATCACCCCGGAGCCGCCGGAAGAACCGCCCCGCCGAGGGGCCCAGTAGACCCGGCCGCCCAGACTGGAACGAAGCGGACCGCGCCGCACGGGCACGGTCAAGGAGGGTGGTACCGCGGGGCAGCCGCCTCGTCCCTCCGGTCACCGTGTTCGCGTCGATCCGGAGGTCCGCCATCGTGAGCCGAGCTTTTCGGCCGCTGCCCGCGCAGGTCGATCTACCCGCCCTGGAGCGGGACATGCTGCGCCGCTGGCAGGAGAACAAGGTCTTCGAGCGGTCCCTGGAGCGGACCGCGTCCGGGACCCCGTGGGTGTTCTACGAGGGCCCCCCGACCGCCAACGGCATGCCCGGGGTCCACCACGTCGAGGCCCGCGTCTTCAAGGACGTCTTCCCGCGCTTCAAGACCATGAAGGGCCACCACGTCCCGCGCAAGGCCGGCTGGGACTGCCACGGCCTGCCCGTCGAGGTCGCCGTGGAGAAGGAGCTCGGCCTCACCGGCAAGAAGGACATCGAGGAGTACGGCGTCGCGGAGTTCAACGCCCGCTGCCGCGAATCGGTCCTGCGCCACGTGGACGCCTTCGAGGAGATGACCGAGCGGATGGGCTACTGGGTCAACACCGACCAGGCCTACCGCACGATGGACCCCGAGTACGTCGAGGCCGTCTGGTGGTCCCTGAAGCAGGTGTTCGACAAGGGCCTGCTGTTCCGCGACTTCCGCATCACGCCGTACTGCCCGCGCTGCGGGACGGGCCTGTCCGACCACGAGCTGGGCCAGCCGGGCGGGTACGAGACCGTGTCCAGCCCGTCGGTGTTCGTGCGGATGCCCGTCACGTCCGGCCCCCTGGCCGAGATGGGCGCCGCGCTGCTGATCTGGACGACGACCCCCTGGACGCTGGTGTCGAACACCGCCGTGGCCGTCCACCCCGACGTCACGTACGTGGCGGCCCGGCCGGAGGGGTCCGACGAGGTCCTCGTGGTGGCCGAGCCCCTGGTCGACCAGGTCCTCGGCGAGGGCGCCGAGCGGCTCGCCACGTTCCAGGGCACCGAGCTCGAGCGGACCCCCTACCGGCGGCCGTTCGACCTTGTCGACATCCCCGACGCGCACTACGTCGTCCTGGGTGACTACGTCACCGTGGAGGACGGCACGGGGCTCGTCCACCAGGCCCCCGCGTTCGGCGGCGACGACATGACCGTCTGCAAGCGCTACGGCATGCCGATCGTGAACCCGATCGGGCCGGACGGGCGGTTCCTGCGCGAGGTGCCCCTGGTCGGCAACAAGTTCTTCAAGGACGCCGACGAGCCGCTCACCGAAGACCTGCGCGCGCGCGGGCTGCTGTTCCGCGGCGGGCACTTCGACCACAGCTACCCCCACTGCTGGCGCTGCCACACGCCGCTGCTGTACTACGCGCTCCCGGCCTGGTACATCCGCACCACGCAGATCAAGGACCGGCTGCTGGAGGAGAACGAGAAGACCAACTGGTACCCCGAGACCGTCAAGCACGGCCGGTACGGGGAGTGGCTGCGCAACAACGTCGACTGGTCGCTGTCCCGCAGCCGCTACTGGGGCACGCCGCTCCCCCTGTGGGTCTGCGGCGAGGACGAGGAGCACATCACCTGCGTCGGGTCGCTCAAGGAACTGGGCGAGCTCGCGGGCAGTGACCTTTCCGCGCTCGACCCGCACCGCCCGTACGTGGACGACGTCACCCTCCCCTGCCCCAGGTGCGGGGCGGAGGCGCGCCGCGTCCCCGACGTCATCGACGCCTGGTACGACTCCGGGTCCATGCCGTTCGCGCAGTGGGGCGCCCCCCACCGCAACAACGAGGTCTTCGAGGACGCCTACCCGGCCCAGTACATCTGCGAGGCCCAGGACCAGACCCGCGGATGGTTCTACTCGCTCATGGCCGTCGGGACGCTGGTGTTCGACCGGTCGTCCTACGAGAACGTCGTGTGCCTCGGCCTGATCCTCGCCGAGGACGGCCGCAAGATGAGCAAGCACCTCGGCAACGTGCTGCGGCCCATCCCGCTGATGGACCAGCACGGCGCCGACGCGGTCCGCTGGTTCATGGCCGCGAGCGGGCTGCCGTGGGCGTCCCGCCGCGTCGGGCACGGCGCCCTCGAGGAGATCGTCCGCAAGGTCCTGCTCACCTACTGGAACACCGCGTCCTTCTTCGTCCTGTACGCCAACGCGGCGCGGGCGCAGGGGCGCGCGTGGACGCCGGACCGGCTGGCCGAGGCGCCCGCCCCCGCCGACCGCCCGCTCCTGGACCGGTGGGCGCTCGCCGAGCTGCACCGCACCGTCCGCGAGGTCGACGCCGCGCTGGAGGAGTTCGACACCGCCCGCGCGGGACGCCGGCTCTCGCAGTTCGTGGACGACCTGTCCAACTGGTACGTGCGGCGCTCCCGGCGGCGCTTCTGGGAGGGCCCGGAGACGCCGGAGGGCTCGGCCGCGTTCGCGACGCTCTACCAGTGCCTGGAGACCCTCACCCGGCTGATGGCGCCGATCGTCCCGTTCATCACCGACCACGTCTGGGACGTGATCCGCCCCGAGGACGGCCCCGAGTCGGTGCACCTCGCCGAGTGGCCCGCCGTCGACGAGGGCCTCCTCGACGAGGAGCTGACCGAGCGGATGGCGCTCGTCCGGCGGCTGGTCGAGCTCGGCCGGTCCGCGCGTGCCGCCAGCGGCGTCCGGACCCGCCAGCCCCTCGGCCGCGCCCTCGTCGGCGCCCCCGGCTGGTCCGCGCTGCCCGGGCAGCTGCGCGCGCAGATCTCCGAGGAGCTGAACGTGCTCGGCTTCGAGGAGCTGTCCTCGATCGGCGGCGACCTGGTCGAGTACGAGGTCAAGCCCAACTTCCGCGAGCTGGGCAAGCGGTACGCCAAGGACACCCCGAAGGTCGCCAAGGCGATCACCTCCGCCGATCCGGCCGCCCTCGTCCAGGCGCTGCGCGCGGGCTCGGCGCAGGTCGAGGCCGACGGCGTCGGCGCGGTGCCGCTCGGCCCGGACGACGTGATCGTCACCGAGCGCCCGCGCAGCGGCTGGGCGGTGGAGAGCGCCGCCGGCGAGACGGTAGCGCTCGACCTCACCGTCACGCCCGAACTGCGCCGCGCGGGCCTGGTGCGGGAGGCCGTCCGCCTCGTCCAGGAGGGCCGCAAGGCCGCCGGCCTGGAGGTGACCGACCGCATCGACCTGTGGTGGGAGGCCACCGGCACCGACCTCGCCGAGGCGCTGCGCGCCCACGCCGACGAGGTCGCCGCCGAGGTGCTCGCCGCCTCGGTGTCCGAGGGCCGTCCCGAGAGCCTCACCGCCACCCGCGACGAGGAGCTCGGCCTCACGTACTACCTCCGCAAGGCGTGACCTAGCTCAACGGACCCTCCGCCGCGGTCGGGCTGTACGGCCCGGCCGCGGCGGAGGGCCCTGCGGGACTTCGCGGGGTTGGGGAAATTTCGGGATGGGGTTCTTCGCGACACATCGCGTTTGCGATGATGGATCCGTGAATCTTCCCGAGCAGCCGTCCGGTTCCGAACCGCCCGCGCGTCCGTCGTCCGCGAGCATGCGCGCGTCGGACGCCGACCGCGACGAGGTCGCCGACCGCCTGCGCGAGGCCCTGGCCGAGGGGCGCATCACGCCGGAGGAGCACGCCGAGCGCATCGACGTCGTCTACAACGCCAAGACCTACGCCGAGCTGGAGCCCGTGCTCAGCGACCTGCCCTCGCAGCACGCGCCGCGGCCGCGGGTCGACCTGCGCAAGGAGCAGGCGCCCCGGCTCCCGCCGCCGCCCTCGCAGTCGCCGCACCTCGTGGCGGTGTTCAGCGGGGCGGAGCGCAAGGGGCGCTGGCTGGTCGAGCCGACCACCACGGTCACCTGCGTCTTCGGCGGCGTGGAGCTGGACTTCCGGCAGGCGGTCCTCAGCAAGGGCGAGGTCACCCTCTCCGTGACCTGCGTGTTCGGCGGCGTGAACATCGTGGTGCCGCCGGGCGTGCGGGTCGTCGGGTCCCACTTCACGATCTTCGGCGGCACCGACCTCCCCGAGGACGACACCGTGGACCCGGACGCGCCCGTCATCCGGCTGACCGGGATGCTGCTGTTCGGCGGCATCTCGGTCGAGCGCAAGGCCGTGGGCGAGAAGCGCGGTCGCCACCGGGAGCGGCACCAGCTCCACCGCGAGCACCAGGAACTCCGCCGCGAGCACCACGAGGAGATGCGGCGGCTGCACCGCGAGCGGCGCGACGCGCGCCGGGACCGCCTCCGCGAACTGCGCGACGAACGGCACCACGGCCGCTGAGCCCCGGACGGCTCGGGCCGCCCGGGGGTCACGCGAACGAGGCGGGGCGGGTCAGTCGCGGGCGTGCTCGCGGTCGGGCTGGCAGACCAGGCAGGGCGTGCAGCCCCGGGCCTTCGCCTCCGCGCGCGACAGCGACTCCAGGTCGTCGGCCTCGTCGCCGATGTCCTCGATGAGGGCGCAGTCGACGCGGTGGTAGCGCTTGGTGCCGCTCAGGATGCGGACCTGCGGGCCGTCGTCGCCGGCCTCGTCCGGCTCGGGCTCCGGCGCCGGGGCGTCGTCCGTGTCGGGACCGCCGAACGGTGCGGTGCCGAGGTCGACGGTGACGTCCGGCGGCGCGGATTCGGCCGCAGCGCCCGGTTCGGCGCCGGGCCGGTCATCGGTCTCGGCGTCGGCGGGATCGGCCGTCTCCGGGGCCGTGGAGGGCTCCTCGGAGGCGCCGGACGCGAAGAGGCCCGCGACGGGCATGTCGGTGCGGGTGGGAACGGCCGCGCCCCGCTTCGGGGCGCCCGCGTCCTCGGCGCTCCGGTCCGCGTCGTCGGCGGGCTCGCCGGCCCGCGGGATCTCGGCCGTCGTGTCGAACGCGCCGGGCTTGTCAGGGGCACCAAGCTTGTCAGGGGCGCCAGGCCTGTCAGAGGCGCCGGGCTTGTCGAACGAGGTGGGCGCGGGCTTGGCGAGGCCCGCGAGGCCGCTCTCGGATCGCTCGGCGGGCTTGCGGGCGGCGGGTGCGGTCTCCGCCGTCTTGCTCGCGTCGGCGGACGCGGGGGCCGACGCCGCGGCGCGCGCCGCCAGTGCGGTGTCGGGCATGCAGGCCGTGCAGGGGCTGAACCCCTCTTCCTTGGCCTCGGCGTAGGTGAGCTCCTCGGTGTCCCGCCCGGCGAGCTGCCGGCAGGTGTCGAGGTGGTAGCGCTTGCGGCCGCGGACGACGAACACCAGCGCGTCGTCGGGGACGTCGACGGCGGGGGCGGGGATCTCGACCTCGGTGTCGGCCGGGTCGGCCGGAGGCTCGGCCTTCGCGGCGCCCTGCGCGTCCTTGGCCGGAGCGGACGCGGCCGGGGCGCTCTCGCCGCCCTTGGCCCGCTTGTCCTTCTTGGCCTTCTGCGCCTTCCTGCTGGGGCGGGCCGGGGTCGGCGACGCTCCCGGGCCGAACAGCTCCTTGCGCCGCAGGAACACCCCGATGGCCAGGCACACCGCGGAGACGATGCTGACGGCGATCGAGATGTAGATCACCACCAGGGCGTCCAGGCCGAAGACCTGCGCGCTGTCTCCGTTGCCCGCGACGATTCCCGCTACCAGCAGGGCGATCGCCACTACCACGAGAACGCCACTCAGGATGATCACAGGGTCACTCCCCCTCGTTCAGACCGCTAGGCTCCGGGCCGCGCGAGAGGGCCGGCGGCCGGCCCTGGGCACGACCGCCCGGCGCCGCGGGGATGGCGGCGCGCCATCCCCGGCGCGGCGATCGGAACGACACTATCGCCTGAGGCGTCCGTGTCAGCGCCTGTCGTGCGGCGGGTTGTCGCCGCCGGAGTGGAAAGCGCCCGTCGCCGAGTGCTGGACCTGCTGGGCGTGCTCGGGCGAGGGGAACGTGCCCGGTGCCGGCGCGCCGCCGCCGTTGCGGTTCTCGGCGTGCGGAAGGGCGTTCTGCGGGCCCGTCTGCGGACCGGCCTGGGGCGTGTTCTGCTGCGCCTGCACGGGGGCCGCGCCCGGGACGGCGGCGAACGCGCCGGTCTCGGTGCTGCCCGCCTCCAGGTCGCGGAGCTGGCCCTCCAGATAGACCTTCAGGCGGCTGCGGTACTCGCGCTCGAAGGCGCGCAGGTTGTCGACCTCGCGCTCGAGCTCCTCGCGCTGCTGCACGAGCGAGCCCATGACCTGGCGGTGCCGCTCCTGGGCGTCGCGGTCGAGGGCCTCGGCGCGCGAGCGGGCCTCGCTGACGATCTGGTCGGCCTGCCGGCGGGCCTTGCCGAGGATCTCCTCGGCCTCGCGGCGGGCGCGGCCGAGCGTCTCGTCGGCCTCGCGGCGGGCGTCGGCGATCGCCTGGTCGGCGGTCTGCTGCGCGAGCGCCAGCACGCGGGCCGCGGTGTCCATGTTGTCCTCGCCGCTCGGGGCGGGGGACGACATGCCGAGGCCGCCGAGGACGGGCTCCGGCTCGGGCTGCGGCTGCGGCTCGGGACGGGGAGGCTCGGGGATCTTCTGGATGTCCGGCTTGGGCTCCACGATGGGAGCGGCCATGGCGGGAACCTTGCCGCGCAGGCACTCGGCCAGCTTGGCCCGCAGTTCCTCGTTCTCCTGGATGAGGCGGTCGAGCTCCGCCTCGACCTCGTCGAGGAAGGCGTCCACCTCCTCCTCGTCGTACCCCGGCCTCAGCCTGGTGGTACTGAACTGCTTGTTCCGCACGTCGGCGGGTGTCAGCGGCATGTTCTCGTCTCCTTGGCGCGCTTGGAGTCTGTCCCCGAAGGACGGTATCCGATCGACCTAACCTCCGCCGAATATGGAGCCGACGAAGACGATCAAGACCCAGACCACAAGGATGAGGACCGTGAAGCTGAGGTCCAGGGCAACGTTACCCAGCCGGATGGGCGGGATGAAACGCCTGAGGAGTTTCAGCGGCGGATCGGTGACCGTGTAGGTCGCCTCAGCGATCACGAGCACCACTCCGGTCGGCTTCCACTGCCTGGCGAACGACTGCAGGACCTCCAGGACCAGCCTTCCGATCAGGAACAGCAGGAAGAGGTACAGAACGCCCTGCAGGACGGATCCAACGATGTTCACGGACACTCTCGCATGCGACTCTCAGCTCTGGTTGAAGAACCCACGTTCCGCCATCCGGGCCTTGTCCTCCGCCGTCACCTCGACGTTGACGGGCGACAGCAGGAACACCTTGTTGGTAACACGCTCGATGCTGCCGTGCAGCCCGAACACGAGACCCGCCGCGAAGTCGACCAGGCGCTTGGCGTCGCTGTCGACCATCTCGGTCAGGTTCATGATCACCGGCGTGCCCTCCCGGAAGTGCTCCCCGATCGTCCTCGCCTCGTTGTAGGTCCTCGGATGCAGCGTAGTGATACGCGCGAGGTCGGTGGTACCGGACTCGTAGAGCGCCACGGACCGTCGCTCGATGGTCGACGTGGAGTGATGGTCGCGATCGCGGTCCGACGCCTCTTCGGCTCGGGTAAGCTGACCGCCGGATTCGTCATCGCGACGGCGTCCCTGCCCGGTGTCGGTCTCCTCGTCGTAGACCTCGTACTCGTCGTAGTCGCCGTACTTGTCGTCGTAGCGATCGTCCTCCACAAGGCCGAGGTAGACCGCCATCTTGCGCATCGCGCTGGCCATACGTCCCTCCGTGTCCTGTGGCCTCGGCGCCGGGCGCGTCCGGCCCCGCCGTTGGACTGATCAGTCGTGGCCTCCCGCGTTCAGGCAGGTACCACTGGGGGGACATTACCTGACGATTGCCCGTCGGCCGCCGAGCAACGCCGTACCGATCCGCAGGTGTGTCGCGCCGCACGCGATCGCCTGCTCCAGATCGCCGCTCATACCCGCACTGACGATCCGCGCGTCCGGATGGTTCCGCCTCATCCGCGCCGCCGTCTCCGCGAGCCGGTCGAAGGCGGGCAGCGGGTCCGCGCCGAGGGGCGCGACGGCCATGACGCCGCCGAGCTCCAGGCCGGGGGCGGCGGCGATCTCGTCGGCCAGCCCGGGGACGTCGTCGGGCACGGCCCCGCCCCTCTCCCCCACCTCGCCCTTCTTCCCCGCCTCGTCCAGGGAGACCTGCACGAGGCAGCGGAGCGTGCGGCCGGCGCGGGCGGCGCCCTCCGCGAGGGCCGTGACCAGTCGCGACCGGTCCACGGAGTGCACGACGTCGGCGTAGCCGGCCACGGCGCGCGCCTTGTTGGTCTGGAGCCGTCCGACGAAGTGCCAGGTCAGCGGCAGGTCGGCGCAGTCGGCGGCCTTCGGGCGCGCCTCCTGGTCGCGGTTCTCGCCGACCTCGGTGACGCCCAGCCCGGCCAGCAGCCGCACGTCGGACGCGGGGAACGTCTTGGTCACCGCGATCAGCGTGATCTCGTCCTCGCTCCGGCCGGCGGCCGCGCACGCGGCGGCGATGCGCGCCCGGACGGCGGCCAGGCCCTCGGCGATCTCGGCGCGCCGCCCGGCCGCGGGGCCGTCCGCGGCGGCGCCGGTGTGGTCCCGGTCGGTCACGTGCCTTCCTTCAACCAGACATATCCGGCGAAACGGCCGGTGCGTCCCTCGCGGCGGTAGGAGTAGAGGCCCGGGTCCTCGATCGTGCAGCGGCCGTCGGCGGTCACGCGGGTCACCCCCGCGGACGCGAGCTGCTCGGCGACGCCGGCGCGGATGTCGAGGGCCGGGGTGCCCGCGGACGTCGTGGAGTACGCGGCGGGGACGACGGCGGCGACCTCGTCCCGCATCTCCGCGGGGACCTCGTAGCAGCGGCCGCACGCGGCGGGTCCGATGGCCGCGGTCATCCGGGCGGGGTCGGCGCCCCGCTCGCACATCGCCTTCACCAGGGCCGGGACGACTCCGGCGGCCGTCCCGGGGCGGCCGGAGTGGGCGGCGCCGACGACCCCGGCGGCCGCGTCGGCCAGCAGGACGGGCGCGCAGTCGGCGACGAGGACGGCGAGGGCGAGCCCGGGCACGGTCGTGACGACGGCGTCGACCGGACCGGGCAGGTCGGTCGAGGCGGCGAACGCGACGTCGGCGCCGTGCACCTGCCGCATGAAGACGGTGCGCTCGGGGTCGGCGCCGAGCGCGGCGGCGGCGCGCCGCCGGTTGTCCAGGACGGCGGCCGGGTCGTCGCCGACCGCGCCGCCGAGGTTCAGGGAGTCGTAGGGGGGCCCGCTCACGCCGCCGGCGCGGCCGGTGAAGCCGGCGCCGACGCCGTCGCCCAGGGCGACGGCGGTGATCACTTCAGGAAGTCGGGCACGTCGAGGTCGTCGTCCTCGTCGAACACGACGGGACGGCGGCGCTGCCCGGAGGCGGGGCCGCCGTCGTTCTCCCCCGCGTGCACGCGGGGGGAGGGCTGCTCGGCGGGCGGGCGGGGCGCGGGGGCGCGCGAACCGCCGGACTCGCCGCCGGAAGCGCCGGCGTCCCGGTCGGCCGGCGGGCCCGGCTGCCCGGACGCCGCCCCCTCGGGCCGGGACTGCTCGCCGCGCCCGGCGGACCGGTCGTCCTGCGCCCGCGCGGGCGCGGGACGGTCGGCCTCCGGCCGCTGCTGAGCGGGGGGCGGGGACGCGGCGGCGGCCTGCGCCACCGACTGCTGCTGCGCGGTCGGCTGCGCGCCCGGCGGCTCGGACCGCCCGACCCGGCTGGGGATCGGGTTGGCCGGCGCGGGCGGGGACGCGGGCGGCGGGACGGGACGCGGAGGCGGGGGCAGCCGCTTGCTCTCCGGCTCAGGGACCGGCTTGGCCGGACGCCCCTCGTCGAAACCCGCCGCGATCACCGTGACCCGGACCTCGTCGCCGAGCGCGTCGTCGATGACCGCGCCGAAGATGATGTTGGCATCGGGCGCCGCCGCGTTGGACACCAGCTGCGCCGCCTCGTTGATCTCGAAGAGCCCGAGGTCGGAGCCGCCGGAGATGGACAGCAGCACGCCGTGCGCGCCGTCGATGCTGGCCTCCAGCAGCGGGCTGGAGATCGCCATCTCGGCGGCGGCGACCGAGCGGTCGTCGCCGCGCGCCGAGCCGATGCCCATCAGCGCCGAGCCGGCGCCGGACATCACGGACTTGACGTCGGCGAAGTCGAGGTTGATCAGGCCCGGGGTGGTGATCAGGTCGGTGATGCCCTGGACACCGGACAGCAGCACCTGGTCGGCGGCCTTGAAGGCGTCCAGCACGCTGACCTGCCGGTCGGAGATCGACAGCAGCCGGTCGTTCGGGATGACGATGAGGGTGTCGACCTCGTCGCGCAGCGTCTCGATGCCGGCCTCGGCCTGCATGGCGCGGCGCTTGCCCTCGAAGCTGAAGGGCCGGGTGACGACGCCTATGGTCAGGGCGCCGAGCGAGCGGGCGATGTTGGCGACCACGGGCGCGCCGCCGGTGCCGGTGCCGCCGCCTTCGCCGGCGGTGACGAACACCATGTCGGCGCCCTTGAGGACCTCCTCGATCTCCTCCCGGTGGTCCTCGGCGGCCTTGCGGCCGACGTCGGGGTTCGCCCCGGCGCCGAGGCCCCGGGTGAGCTCGCGGCCCACGTCCAGTTTCACGTCGGCGTCACTCATCAGCAGCGCCTGGGCGTCCGTGTTGATCGCGATGAACTCGACGCCCTTGAGTCCCTCTTCGATCATCCGGTTGACGGCGTTGACGCCGCCGCCGCCGATGCCGACGACCTTGATGACCGCGAGGTAATTCTGCGGTGCTGCCACGACGAGGGGCCTTTCCGCTCTCTCCGACCGCCCTGCCCGATCTGCCGACCGTGCCGTCGCGGTGTACCCGACCTGTATTCCGACTGTGCTTTGAGCTGTGTTTCGCTCTGTGTATCCGAGCTGAGTGTTCGAGCTGGTTTGTGAAGCCTCGCTGTGAAGCCGTCTGCTGGCGGGGGTAAACCCTCACCCTCAACTTGAGGCTTACAGTTATGTCAACCTGAGGACTGATACGGATAGTAGGGCGGCCTTACCGCCAGGGTCAACTAACCTCCCCCGAACTCCACCGGCGTGTCGCGGAACGCCCGCCTTCGCAGGTCCCCCGGCCCGGCCGCCCGAGCGGGCTCATTCCGTCTTGAGGACCTCCGGCGAGCTGACATCGACGGTGCGGACGGCGCGCCCCGCCGCCGTCCGCCGCACGGCGTCCAGCAACCTGATCTTCTCGTCTGCCCGTTCGGCGGCCCCCCACACCACCGTCTGGCCGCCCGCCATGTAGAGGGTCACCTCCTCGGGACCGCTCGCCTCCACCTCGGTGAGCTTGCCGCTGAGGCGTTCGGGCAGCGCGGACAGCACGGTGAGCGCCGCCAGGGTCGCCCGGTCGGACGGCCCGGGCGAGGCGACCGTGAGCGCGGGAAGCCCCGCCGGGCGGGCCTCCTCGTCGGCGACGGTCACGCCGTGCCGGTCGAGCAGGTGGTAGCCGTCGCCGTCGCGGAACACCGCGATCGGCTCGCGCTCCCGCACGACGATGCGGACCGTCCCCGGCCAGCGCCGCTCGATCGCCGCCGACTCGACCTCGCGCAGCCGCTCGACGCGGTCGCGGACCGCGCCCGTCCTGAGCCTCACCATCGGCGTGCCGAGATCGATCCCGGCGGAGGCCACCACCTGGTCGGCGGACGCGAGGCGGGTGCCCGTCACCTCGACGTGCCGCACCACCAGCAGCCTCGACCCGAGCAGGACCCAGGACACCGCGCCGAGCGCGCCGACCACCAGGAGGGTGACGAACACCACCTTCCAGCGGTTCGCGCGGGCGCGCCCGTCCGGCGCCGCGGTCTCCGTGTCCGGATCGTGCTCCGGCTCCGGCTCCGGCGACGCGCGGCGGCCCGTCTGCGCCTCGGTCATGCCCCAAGCCTGACAGTGATCCCCGCGCCGGCCGCCGACCCCGCGCGCGACGGCGTGTCACGCCCCGCTCCCCCGAAAGCCGATCCCCCCGACATGCCCGACCCCCTCGGCGAGCCCGATCTCCTGTCGAGCCCTATCGCCCCGACGGGCCCTGCGCCCCGGCGAGCCGTTCCAGGATGAGCGGGCCGAGCTGGGTCACGTCACCGGCGCCCAGCGTGATGACGACGTCGCCGGGGCGGGCGAGCGACGCCGCGATGCCGGGCACCTCGTCCCGCTCGGGCGCGTAGACGGTCTCGGTTCCCGGCGGGACGGCGTCGGCGACCAGCGCGCCGGTGACGCCGGGCTCGGGGTCCTCGCGGGCGCCGTAGACGTCGAGGACGACCGCGACGTCGGCGAGGCCGAGCGCGGCGCCGAACTCGGCGGCGAAGAACCGGGTGCGGCTGTACAGGTGCGGCTGGAACACGGCGACGATGCGGCCCCGCCCGTCCGGGCCCTCGCCCTTCTCCCCCAGGTAGTCGCGGGTGGCGTCCAGGTCGGCGGTCAGCTCGGTCGGGTGGTGGGCGTAGCTGTCGAACACCTCGACGCCGCCCGCCTCGCCCTTGCGCTCCAGCCGCCGCATCGCCCCGCCGAACGCGGCGAGACCGTCGCGCACCGGCGCGTCGTCCAGGCCGAGGGACCGCGTGACCGCGACGACGGCGGCGGCGTTGAGCGCGTTGTGCCGCCCCGGCACGGCCAGCGTGAACTCCCCGTCGCCCTCGATCTCGAAGCGGGAGCCGAGGCCGCGCGGCGTGAACCCGGTCACGCGCAGGTCGGCGCCTTCGGCCTGCCCGTAGGTCAGCACCGTCAGGCCGCGGGCCCGCGCCCGCTCGGCGAGCTCCATCGCGACCGGATCGTCGGCGCCGGCGACGAGGGTGCCGCCCGGCTCGATCCGGTCGACGAAGCGGGCGAAGTTCTCCTTGACCTTCTCGAACCCGCCGTAGTTGTCGAGGTGGTCGGCCTCGACGTTGGTGACGACCGCGATGTTCGGGGTGTACATGAGGAACGAGCCGTCGCTCTCGTCGGCCTCCGCGACGAACGCCTCGCCGGTGCCCTCGTCGGCGCCGAGGCCGGTGGTGACGAGCTGCCCGCCGATGCAGTAGGACGGGTCGGCGCCGGCGTGCTGGAGCGCCACCGTCAGCATCGAGGTGGTGGTGGTCTTGCCGTGCGTGCCGGCGACCGCGACGGCCCGGCGGTCCGCCATCAGCGAGGCGAGCGCGGCCGAGCGGTGCAGGACGCGAAGCCCGCGCGCGCGTGCGGCGACCAGCTCGGGGTTGGTGTCGCGGATCGCCGTGGACACCACGACGGTGTCGGCGTCGCCCACGTGCGCGGCGTCGTGCCCGACGAACACCTTGGCGCCGAGGTCGCCGAGCTGGGTGAGCAGCTCGGAGTCGCGCGCGTCGCTGCCGGACACGGCGATGCCGCGCCGCAGCATGATGCGGGCGACGCCGGACATGCCGGCGCCCCCGATCGCGATGAAGTGGACCCGCCCGAGATCGGCCGCCGGCACCGCCTCCCCCGGGTCGATCAGGCTCATCGGGCGGCGCCCGCGGAGCGGACCACTTCGTAGACCATCTGGGCGAGCGCGACGTCGGCGTCGCGGCGGCCCATCCGGCCGGCGGCCTCCGACATGTGCGCGACGCGGGCCGGGTCGGCCAGCACCGGAAGCAGGTGCCGGGCGATCCAGTCCGGCGACAGCTCGGCGTTGTCGACCAGCATGCCGCCGCCCGCCGCGACGATCGGCTCGGCGTTCAGCCGCTGCTCGCCGTTGCCGATGGGGAGCGGGACGTACACCGCAGGCAGCGCGACCGCGGCCAGCTCGGCGCAGGTCATCGCGCCCGCGCGGCACATCGCCATGTCGGCGGCGGCGTAGGCGAGGTCCATCCGGTCGCAGTAGGGGATCGTGACGTACTGCGGGCCGCCGGCCGCGGGCTCGGGCTCCTCGGTGTTCTTCGGCCCGACGATGTGCAGCACCTGGATGCCCGCCTGCCGGAAGTACGGCGCGGAGGCCACGGCGGCCTGGTTCAGCGAGCGGGCGCCCTGCGAGCCGCCGAAGATCAGCAGCGTGGGCAGGTCGGGGAGCAGCCCGAAGTAGGAGCGGGCCTTGTCGCCCATCGCCAGCCGGTCCAGCGTCGCGATCTCGCGGCGCAGCGGGATCCCCACGAAGCGGGCGTTCGGCAGCGGCGAGTCGGCGTGCGAGACCGCCACGTGCTCGGTGAAGCGGGCGCCGAGCTTGTTGGCCAGGCCGGGCTTCGGGTTGGCCTCGTGCACGATGATCGGCACCTTGCGCTTGCGCGCCGCGAGGTAGCCCGGGGTGGCGACGTAGCCGCCGAAGCCGACGAGGATGTCGGCCTGGGCCTGGTCGAGGACGGAGGCCGCCGCGTTGATCGCCCCGCGCAGCCGGCCGGGCACCGACAGCAGCTGCGGGGTGAGCGTGCGCGGCAGCGGCACCGGCGGGATCAGGGCGAGCTCGTAGCCCCGCTGCGGGACGAGACGGGTCTCCAGCCCCCGCTCGGTCCCCAGACAGACGACCCCGGTGTTCGGGTCGTTGCGGCGCAGCGCGTCGGCGAGCGCCAGGGCGGGCTCGATGTGTCCGGCGGTGCCGCCGCCGGCCAGGACAACCCTCATGTCCGTTGACAACTCCTCAGCGTGGTTCGAAGGGGGGATTTCAACGCCGTGCCAGACCCAGCCAGCTTAGAGCCCTCACGACCGGTCCGGGACCCCGTGCGGAGAGTGCCTGCCGCGCGCCGGGCTCGCGCTTGGCGAACGCGAGCAGCATGCCGAGCGCGAACAGGGTCGGGATGAGCGCCGAGCCCCCGTAGGACACCAGCGGGAGGGGGATTCCCGTGATGGGCAGGACGCCGATGACCGCGCCGATGTTCACGATCGCCTGGACCACCAGCCACGCCGTGGCCCCCGCGGCGGCGAGCCGGGTGAACGGGTCCTTCACGCGCCGGGCGATCCGCAGGCCCGCGTAGGTGAGCATCCCGAACAGGCCGAGCACGACGAGCGTCCCGACGAGGCCGAACTCCTCGCCCACGATCGCGAAGATGAAGTCGGTCTCGGCGTGCGGCAGGTAGTCCCACTTGGCGCGGCCCTCGCCGAGGCCCGTGCCGAACAGGCCGCCCGAGGCGACCGCGAACAGCCCCTGCGTGCCCTGGTAGTTGGTGGTGAGCTGGTTGCCGGACGGGTCGAGGAACCCGGTGAGGCGCTGCATCCGGTACGGCTCGACGATGATGAGGATCGACACGAGCAGGCACACGAGCCCCGCGATGCCGACGAACAGCCGGCCGGGCGCGCCGACGACCCACAGCAGCGCCAGGAAGATCGTGAGGAGCACCAGCGTGGTGCCGAGGTCGCTGCCCAGCATCACCAGCAGGACGAGCACCCCGGCGCCCGGCATCAGCGGCACCAGCAGCGGCCGCCACTCGGTGAGCTGGCCGAGCCGGTCCTTGCGGGCCAGCAGGTCGGCGCCCCACAGCACCAGGGCGAGCTTGGCCAGCTCGGACGGCTGGATCTGCACCGGGCCGAGGTCGACCCAGCGGGTCGCGCCGCCGGCGCTGCGCCCGAGCCCGGGGACCAGCACCAGCGCCAGCGCGACGACCGACAGCAGAAGCAGCGGATAGGCGAGCGCGCGGAACGTCTTCACCGGCAGCCGGGACGCCACCCACATGCCGGGCAGCCCGATCGCGACCCACACGGCCTGCTTCTGGAACAGCGTGTACGCCGAACCCGTCGCCTGGAGCTGCTTCACGCTGGAGGCCGACAGCACCATCGTCAGGCCGAGCGCGAGCAGCATCACCGAGCAGCCCAGCACCAGGTAGTAGGAGGTGAGGGGCCGGTCGAGCAGCCCCACGGCGGCGACCACCTGCTCCCGTGGACCCGGACGCCGGGCGGCGCCGTCCTCCCCGGCCGCGGTGGTCATCGTTACCGGGCGTCCCGGGAGAGGCGCTCGACCGCCGCGATGAAGGCGTCCCCGCGGGCCGGGTAGTTGGCGAACATGTCGAAGGAGGCCCCGACGGGCGCGAGCAGCACGGTGTCCCCCGGCCGGGCGAGGCCGGAGGCGTGGGCGACGACGCGGTCCATCGCCCCAGTGTCGGTGTCGGGGACGTCCACCACGGGGACATCCGGGGCGTGTCGCGCGAGCGCCTCGGCGATCCGGTGCCGGTCGCGCCCCATCAGCACGGCGCCGCGCAGCCGGCCGGCGCACGAGCGCACCAGGTCGTCGACGTCCAGCCCCTTGAGGAGGCCGCCGGCGATCCACACGACGCTGTCGTAGGCGGCGAGGGACGCGGCGGCGGCGTGCGGCTGGGTCGCCTTGGAGTCGTTGACGTAGGCGACGCCCGCGACGTCGGCGACGTGCTGGATGCGGTGCGGGTCGGGGACGAACGCCCGCAGCCCCTCGCGGACGGCCTCGGGCGGCGCGCCGAACGCGCGGGCCAGCCCGGCGGCGGCGAGCGCGTTGGCGACGTTGTGCGGCGCGAACGGCCGCACGTCGCCGAGCGCGGCGAGTTCGGCGGCCTGGGTCGCGGGGTCGTCGGTGAAGGCCCGGTCGACCAGCAGTTCCTCCACGACGCCGAGCTCCCCGGGCCGCGGCACCTGGAGGGTGAAGCCGATCCTCCGGGACACGCCCTCGGCGCGTTCGGCGAGCGCCGCGGAGGTGTCGTCGTCGGCGTTGTAGACGGCGACGCAGCCCGGGGCGAAGATCTTGGCCTTGGCGCCGACGTAGGCGTCCATGGAGCCGTGCCAGTCGAGGTGGTCGGGCGCGACGTTCAGCACCGTGGCCGCGTACGGGGCGAGGGAGCGGGACCAGTGCAGCTGGTAGCTGGAGAGCTCCACCGCCAGCACGTCGTAGGGCTCGCTCACGGCCTCCACGATGGGAGTGCCGACGTTTCCGACGGCCATGGCCTTGTGCCCGGCGGCGGTGAGCATGCACGCCAGCATCCGCACGACCGTGGTCTTGCCGTCCGTCCCGGTGATGGCCAGCCAAGGCGCCGCGCCCTCGGGGCGGAGCCGCCACGCCAGCTCCACCTCGCCGATGATCTCGATGCCGGCCGCGGCGGCCGCGGCGAGCAGCGGCGCGTCCGGGCGCCAGCCCGGCGAGGTCACGACGAGGTCGGCGTCCGCCGGGAGGGACTCTCCGTCGCCGAGCCTGACCGTGACCCCGCGAGCCTCCAGCTCGGCGGCGTGGCCGCGCTGCTCCTCCCCGTCGCGGGCGTCGACGATGGTGACGCGGGCGCCGCGCGCGGCGAGGACGCGGGCGGCGGCGCGGCCGGACACGCCGAGCCCGGCCACGCACACGCTCTGGCCGTCCCAGGGGCGGCCCTCCCAGGGGCGCTCGTTCACTTCTTCGGCATCCATTCGAGGTAGAACAGGCCGATGCCGATCGCCACGAACGTCGCGGACATCAGCCAGAAGCGCACGACGATCGTGGTCTCGGCCCAGCCCGACAGCTCGAAGTGGTGCTGCAGCGGCGCCATCTTGAACACGCGTTTGCGGGTCATCTTGAACCCGCCGACCTGGATGATCACCGACAGCGTGATCATCACGATCAGCCCGCACAGGATGGCCAGCAGCAGCTGGGTGCGGGTGAGGATCGCCAGGCCGACCAGCACGCCGCCGAGGGCCAGCGAGCCGGTGTCGCCCATGAAGATCTTCGCGGGCGGGGCGTTCCACCACAGGAACCCGAACACGCCGCCGAGCACGGCCGCGGCGACCACCGCGAGGTCGAGGGGGTCGCGGACGCTGTAGCAGTTCGGGACGAGGCTGGCGGCGCAGCTGTTGCGCAGCTGCCAGTTGCCGATGATGACGTAGGCGGCCAGCACCATGCCCGCCGGGCCGGCCGCGAGGCCGTCCAGACCGTCGGTGAGGTTCACGCCGTTGGACATGGCCGCGATGAGCAGCAGCGCCCACACCACGAACAGGTACGGGCCGATCGAGGGGCCGAAGTCGCGCAGGAAAGAGATGTGGGGGTCGGCGGGGGTGACGTCGTAGCCGTTGGGGAAGTTCAGCGATCCGACCGCGAACACGACGCCGACGAGGACGATGCCGATCATCTTGGCGCCGCTGCGCAGGCCGAGGCTGCGCTGCTTGAACACCTTGATGTAGTCGTCCACGAACCCGACGAGGCCGAGGCCCGTCATCAGGAACAGCACCAGGATCCCCGAGATGGTGGGGACCTCCCCGGTGAACAGGTGCGCGGCCGCGTAGCCGACGAGCGAGCCGACGATGAAGACCGTCCCGCCCATCGTGGGGGTGCCGCGCTTGTTCAGGTGGGCCTCGGGGCCCTCGTCGCGGATCATCTGGCCGTAGCCGAGCCGGTTGACGATGCGGATCCACACCGGCGTGCCGACCCCGACGAAGATCAGCGCGATCCCCGCGGCGATGATGATGTTGGTCATCGGCCGTCCTCCGCGAGGATCGCCTCGGCCACCCGTTCCAGGCCGGCCACGCGGGAGCCCTTCACCAGCACGACGTCCCGCGGCGCCAGCCGCTCCCTGAGCACGGTCACCGCCGCGCCGACGTCATCCACCTGTACGCACTCTCCCGTCCATGACGCCACCTGCCCGGCCCCTTCGGCCATCGCCGCCGCGTTCGCACCGACCACCACGAACCCGGCGATCCCACTGCGCGCGACATGCTGCCCGATCCTGGCATGTTCCGCCACGGACGAGTCACCTAGTTCGGCCATCTCGCCCAGGACCGCGTAGGCGCGGCGGCCGCGGGCCAGGTGAACGAGCACGTCGATCGCGGCGCGGGTCGAGTCGGGGTTGGCGTTGTAGGCGTCGTTCACCACGGTCACCCCGTCGGCCCGCTCGGTGACCTCCATCCGCCACCGGCTGACCGGCACGGCCGCCGAGAGCGCCTCGGCGACCGCTCCGGTCGCCAGCCCCGCCGCACGCGCCGCCGCGGCCGCGGCCAGCGCGTTCGGGACGGCGTGCGAGCCGTGCAGGCGCAGCGCGACCGGCGCCGCGCCCTCCGGCGTCACGAGGGTGAAGCTCGCCCGGCCCTGCTCGTCGAGGGTCTCGTCCTCGGCGCGGACCGCGGCGCCCGGCGAGCGGCCGAACATGACGACCTCGCCCCGCGTCCGGGACGCCATCGCGCTGACCAGGGGGTCGTCGGCGTTCAGGACGGCGGTGCCGCCCGGCGGGACCGCCTCCACGATCTCGCCCTTGGCCAGGGCGATGTTCTCCCTGCTGCCGAACTCCCCGACGTGCGCGGTGCCGACGTTCAGCACGACGCCGACGTCCGGGCGCGCGATCCCGGTGAGGTAGGCGATGTGGCCGATGCCGCGGGCCCCCATCTCCAGCACGAGGTGCCGGGTGGCGGCGTCGGCGCGCAGCACGGTGAGCGGCAGCCCGATCTCGTTGTTGAACGAGCCGGGCGGGTAGACCGTCGGGCCCGCGCCGCTGAGGACCTGCCCGATGAGGTCCTTGGTGGAGGTCTTGCCGGCCGAGCCGGTGACCGCGACGACGGTCACGTCGGGCAGCCGCTCCAGGACGCCCCTCGCGAGCCGTCCGAGGGCCTCCTGGACGTCGTCGACGACCACGCACGGCCCGTCCACCGGGCGCTGCGCGAGCACGCCCGCCGCCCCGGCCGCGAGGGCCCCGGCCGCGAAGTCGTGCCCGTCCGAGCGGTCGCCCTTCAGCGCCGCGAACAGCGCCCCGGGCTCCACCGCGCGGGAGTCGATCACCACGGGGCCGTCCACCACCGGGTCCGGCGGCCCGTGCCGGGTCCCTCCCGTGATCTCCGCGATCGTCGACAGCGGAAGTGGGATCACGCCTGCGTCCCGTCCCCTCTTGTCCCTTGTCCATGGCGCCGGAGCGCGTCCGCACGGCGCCGGAGCGCGGCGCGCACGACCTCGCGGTCGTCGAACGGATGTACCTCGCCGGCCACGTTCTGGCCCTGCTCGTGCCCCTTGCCCGCGACGACGACCACGTCGCCGCGGCGGGCGCGGCCGACGGCCAGGTCGATCGCCGCGGCGCGGTCGGGCTCCACGACGATGTGCGCGCGCTCCGGCTGCGGCACCTTGAGCCCGCCCTCGACCATAGCGGCAAGGATGGCCAGTGGATCTTCCGACCTCGGGTTGTCGTTGGTGAGGTACGCCATGTCGGCCAGCCGCGCGGCGGCCTCGCCCATGAGCGGCCGCTTGCCGCGGTCGCGGTCGCCGCCGCAGCCGATCACCACCGCGAGGTCGCCCTCGGTGACGGGCCGCAGCGCGTTCAGGACGGCCTCGACCGCCCCCGGCTTGTGCGAGTAGTCGACGAGGGTCACGAAGTCCTGCCCCTCGTCGACCCGCTCCAGCCGTCCGGGGACGCCGGGCAGCGACGCCACCCCGCGGACCGCCGCCTGCAGCGGGATGCCCGCCTCCACCAGCGCGACGATCGCGGCCAGGGCGTTGGCGACGTTGAACGGCCCGGCGAGGCGGACCTCGCCGTCGGCCTCGATGCCGAGGGGGCCGACCACGCGGAACACGCTGCCGTCGGCGCCGACGCGCACGTCCTCGGCCCGCCAGTCCGCCGCCGGGTCCCCGGTCGGGGAGAACGTCGTCGCCGGCACCGTGGCGATCTCCAGCAGCTCGCGGCCGTAGTGGTCGTCGAGGTTGATCACGCCGACCCGCGAGTACTCGGGCGTGAACAGCCGCGCCTTCGCGAGGAAGTAGTCCTGCATGGTCGGGTGGTAGTCGAGGTGGTCCTGGGACAGGTTCGTGAAAACCGCGACCTCGTAGCGGGCGCCGCCGACCCGGCCCTGCACCAGCGCGTGGCTGGACACCTCCATCGCGGCGGCGCCGACGCCGCGCTCGCGCATCATCGCGAGCAGCGCGTGCAGATCGGTCGCCTCCGGCGTGGTGAGCGCGCTCGGCACCCGGTCACCGCCCACCCGGATCTCCACGCCGCCGACCAGGCCCGTCTCGATCCCGGCGGCGCGCAGGCCCGCCTCCACCAGGAACACCGTGGTGGTCTTGCCGCTGGTGCCGGTCACGCCGATGAGCGTGATGTCGCGCCCGGGCTCGCCGTACACCCACGCCGCCGCGTCGCCGAGCCGCGCCCGGACGTCCCCCGTCACCAGGACGGGGAGGCCCGTCGCCGCGGCCCGGTCGTGCCCGTCGGCGTCGGTGAGGATCGCCACGGCGCCGGCCTCCGCGGCCTGGGCGGAGAACTGGGCGCCGTGCGCGCGGGCGCCGGGCAGCGCCGCGTAGACGTCGCCCGGCAGCACGGCGCGCGAGTCATGTGTGATCCCCGTGACGGACACCGCGTCCCATACGTCCTGTCCGCCCTGTTCGTCCGATCCGATTCCGAGGAGCGCCGCGAGTCCGCTCAGCGGACGAGCCGGGTTGGTGGTGGGACGCATGACGTTTCTTTCGTTGCGGACGGTACGGGACTGGTCGGACACGGGTGGTGGACTCACAGGCGAGGAGGGTACTCGCTGCGATCAGTCGCGGGCGCGGATCTCGATGATCGGCGGCCTGCTCCCCGTCGGCGGGATCTTCTCGGACTGAAGCGCGAAGCTCATCACGTCCTTGAAGACCGGTGCCGCCGCATCGCCACCATAGTGGCTCCCGCGCTTCGGATCCTGCAGGACGACCTGCACCACCAGGCGCGGGTCGTCCGCGGGCGCGAACCCGGCGAAGGAGGCGGTGTAGCCGCCGCCGTCGTAGCAGCCGCAGCGCGGGTTGACGGCCTCGGCGGTGCCGGTCTTGCCGGCGACGCGGTAGCCCTTGATCTGGGCCTTCGGGGCGGTGCCCTCCTTCGTCGTGACGCCCTCCAGCATGTCGCTGATCTGCCGGGCCGTCTTGGCGCTGATGACCTGCCTGCGCTCCGGTTCGGGCGCCGGGGTGAACCTGTCGTGCTCCCCGACGGTGCCCGCGATCAGGTTCGGCGCGACGCGGACGCCGCCGTTGGCGATCGTCGAGTACACGCTCGCCATCTGCACCGCGTTCACCGAGACCGTCTGCCCGAACGCGATCGGGTACCGGTCGGTGCCCGACCACTTGCCCGGCGGCTCCAGCAGGCCCTGCGTCTCGCCGGGCAGCGGCAGGCCGGTCCGGCGGCCGAACCCGAAGTCGCGCAGCGTCTGGTAGAGCCGTTGCGAGTCGATGGTCTCGCTCGCCATGATCGTGCCGACGTTGCTCGACTTGGCGAGCACGCCGGCGAACGTCAGCCGCTCGGGCTGGTGCGGATGCGAGTCGTGGAACACCACGTCGTACTTTTTGATCTTGTCCGGGACGGTGTAGGGCGTCTGCGGGGTGACGCCGCCGTGCTCCATGACGGCCGCGGCGGTGACGACCTTGCCGGTGCTGCCCGGCTCGTAGGCCTCCTGCACCAGGGGGCTGCCCCAGCGGGACCGGTCGGAGTCGGCGTAGTCGTTCGGGTCGAACCCCGGCGCGGACGCCATCGCGAGGAGACGGCCGGTGCGCGGGTCCATGACGATCACGGTGCCGCTCTTGGCCCTGCTCGCCCTGACCTGCCGCTCGATCGCCTGCTGCGCCTTGAACTGCAGATCGCGCTGCAGCGTCAGGCGGACCCCGCGGCCGGGCACCGACGGGCGCTTCTGGTCCTCGCCCATGGGGATGTGCTGGCCCTCGGGGCTGATCTCGACCCGCTGCCAGCCCTCCTTGCCCGCGAGCACGCCGTTCAGCGAGCTCTCCAGGCCGGCGGCGCCGCTCCCCGTGTCGTTCACGAAACCTATGACGCTGGCGGCCAGCGAATCGTTGGGGTATTCCCGGCGGTATTCCGGCAAAGTGCCGATGCCGAGGAAGTTCCACGAGCTCACCAGCCGCGCCTGGTCGGGGCGGACCCCGTGCGCGAGGTACACGAACCGCGTCTCGGGCTTGCTGATCTGCTTCAGCAGCGTCGCGGGGTTCAGCCCGAGCGTCGGGGCCAGCGCGTTGACGATCGGCTGCCGCTTGTCCGGCTTGATGAGCGAGGGGTCCGCGAAGATCGCGCGGGCCTCCACCGTCATGGCGAGCGGGTTGCCCTGCGCGTCGGTGATGTCGCCGCGGACGGCGGGCAGCTTGAGCTCCCGCATCCGCTGCAGCATCGCCTGCTCGGTGTACTGCCCCGAGTCGATCGTCTGGAGCTGGACGAGCCGCCCGGCGAAAAGCGACAGCACGAACGCGACGACGAGCAACCCGACGTTGAGCCGCTTGAGCGGGTCGCGGCGGTGGAAGGGGACCCGGGACCGCGGGGGGCGGCCCGGCGGCGGGCGCCGTCCGGATCCGCCGCCGGGGCGCGGGCCGCGGGGGCCCGCTCCGTCCGTCTTCGGCCGCGCGGTCTGGGCGTTGCGGGGCGTGCGGCTCTCCGCCGTCGCGCCCCTGGCGGGCGCCTTCTTCCGCGCGGAGCGCTTGACGGCCGTCGCGGCGCCGCCCGTCCGCCCGCCCGGTTTCTCCTTGCCCGCGGTGTCCTTGCGTGCGCCTTCCTTGCGTGCGCCGTCCTTACGTCCGCTGTCCTTGCGCGGGGCGTCTTTGCGGGGGGTGTCCTTGCCCGGGGTCTCCTTGCGGGAGGTGGGGACCGTGCCGCTGCGCGCGGGCTGGCGGGCGCCGCCGCCCTTCCTGCCCGGCCGTCCCGCGCCGTCGGCCCGCCCCGCGGGCGGGCGCGGCGTGTTCCCCGTCTGACGCCCGGACGCGCGCGCCGCGCCCGGGCCGCTCTTGTCGTCGCGCCCGGCCGCGCCGCGGGGGCCGCGCCCGTCCGAGCCGCGTCCGCGGCCGGAGGGCGGCCCAGCGGTACCGCGTCCCGGGCCCTTCGTCACCGTTCCACCCGCTCCCCGCCGTGCCCTCGCCCGTTCACGGCGCTCCGTGCCCGGTCTGTGCTCCTGTGCCGCTCCGTGCTCCCGCGCCGTTCCCGTGACCGTTCCGCGTGCCCGCGCCCTGCCCGTTCCGCGTGCCCGCGCCGTTCGTGCGGGCGTCGGCGGGCGGGACGCCGTCGCCGGGGATCACGGTGCCGGGAACGCCGAGGACGCCCGCCGCGCCGGCCGACGCCGCGGCCGAGTGCGGGACGGGGCGGATGGTGCCGCCGGGGCGGCCGGGCTCGGTGGAGAAGAAGGCCGGGTCCTTGCCCGGCTTCATGCCGAGCCCCTCGGCCTTCTTCGACAGCTGCTGCGGGGCCCCCTCCCGGGCGATCTCCTCCTCGTAGGCCTGTCGCTGCTGTTCGAGCTGCTTGTTGCTCTGCTGCAGCCGCGTCAGCGTGAAGGCGTCCTTGGCGAGGACGGTGTTGAGCAGCAGCAGGCTGACCAGCGCGCCGCCGAGCAGCCCGACGATGAGAAGGACGAACGGGGCGCGCGGCGCGCTCTGGCCGCCGCGTCGCGACGCGGTCGCCCCTGTCGTGCCTCCCGTCGCGCCGCCCGCGGCCTTCGCGGCCTTCGTCGCCTTCGTGCTCTTGGCCGGCGAGGCCTTCGTCCGCGCCGGGGCGGGCGCCGCCTTCGCCGGCTTGGCGGGCTTGGCGGGCGCCGGCTTGGCGGGAGCGGTCCCCGCGGGCCGGCTCTTCGGCGGCGCGGCCGGCGCCGGGGCGGCTCCGTCCGGCCGCTCCGGGGCCCGCTTCCTCGGCGCCCTGGTCGGCGGCCGCCTGCTCGTCGTGGTCATGTCGCCTCCCGGACGCGCTCCGCGGCGCGCATCCGCACCGATCCGGCCCGTGGATTGGTCGTGGTCTCCTCGTCGGACGCCACTTCGGCCCCGCGCGTCAGGAGCCGGAACCTCGGCTCGTGCTCGGGCAGCGGGACCGGCAGCTCCGGCGGGGTCGTGTCGGCCGCCTGGGCGGCGAGGACCTGCTTGGTGATGCGGTCTTCGAGCGAGTGGTAGGACAGGACGACCACCCGGCCGCCGACCGGGAGCGCGTCGAGGGCGGCGGGCAGCGCCCGGCGCCAGGTGTCGAGCTCGCCGTTCACCTCGATGCGCAGCGCCTGGAAGGTGCGCTTGGCCGGGTTCCCGCCGGTGCGGCGGGTGGCGGCGGGGATGGAGGTGCGCACCAGGTCGGCGAGCCGCCGGGTCGACTCCAGCGGGGCGCGCTCGCGCTCCCTGACGATCGCGGCGGCGATGCGCTGGGCGAACCGCTCCTCGCCGTACTCGCGCAGGATGCGGGCGAGTTCGGCGGGCGGGTAGCCGTTGACGACCTCGGCCGCGGTCAGGCTCTGCGTGCGGTCCATCCGCATGTCGAGGGGGGCGTCGTAGGAGTAGGCGAAGCCGCGGTCGGCCTCGTCGAGCTGCGGGGAGGACACGCCGAGGTCGAACAGGACGGCGTCGACCGCCCGGACGCGAAGCCGGCGCAGCACGGAGGGGATCTCGTCGTAGACGGCGTGCTCCAGCGCCACGCGGTCGCCGAACGGGGCGAGCCTGCGCGCGGAGCGCTCCAGCGCCGTGGTGTCGCGGTCGAGGCCGATCAGGCGCAGCGACGGGACGGCCCGCAGCATCGCCTCGGCGTGGCCGCCCATGCCGAGCGTGGCGTCGAGGTACACGGGAGCACGGCCGGCGACGGCCTGCGCCGCGGGGACGAGAAGTTCGAGAACGCGGTCGAGCATGACCGGGATGTGGCCGCTCTCGGGCCCCCGGTCGTGCGCCGCGTGGTTCCTTGCGCTGTTCCCCGCTCCGTTCTCCACGCCGTCCATGCTTCACCCCCTGTACTGCCACCTCGCTCGCGGACTGTGTGGCATCGCCGGACCGGACCGTCCCGCGCCCCCGGCGGCGGCCTCGCCCGGCCAGGTCCCCATCCGCTGCCCTGGAGGAAGATCACCGCGTTGCCCGCGGGGGGTCGCCGTCTGGCACCGGGGAAGCTGCGCCAGCTGACTGGAGAGCGGCTGGAGACCTGGCCGAACGTGGGCCAGTGCCGGTCAACGGACCGACGAGTCGTATCTCAGAGAATCCCTGGCAACACCTCCTCCGAGACGTCGGAGAAGGTTTGCTCCTCCTGCTCCAGGTAGGTCTCCCAGGCCTGGGTGTCCCAGATCTCCAGACGCGTGTTGGCCCCGATGACCGTGCAGTCGCGGGTGAGGCCCGCGTACTTGCGCAGCGGCGGAGGAATGGTGACGCGGCCCTGCTTGTCGGGCACCTCGTCGGAGGCGCTGGCGAAGAAGACCCGGCTGTAGCTCCGGACCGCCTTCTCGGTGACCGGCGCGGCACGCAGAGCCTCGGTTATCCGCTGGAACTCCGCCATGGGGAAGACGTACAGGCAGCGTTCCTGGCCCTTCGTGATCACCAATCCCCCCGACAGCTCCTCGCGGTACTTCGCCGGCAGGAACAGTCGTCCCTTGTCGTCGAGGCGCGGTGAGTGGGTGCCGAGAAACACCGGGCCCCACCTCCCGCGCCGCATGGGGCGCTACCGCCCCCCACGGCGCCCCACTCTACTCCACTCTTCCCCACCGTCAACAAGAAAAACACCGTCCACGCGCCGTTTTCCGCGACGAAATCGCAGGTCAACGGGGGTGGTGTGGAGTGGGGCCCAGCGGGGGCCCTCAGCGCGCCGCCCCGGCGCGAGCCGGTTCCGAACGCCCCCGCTCGGGGGGTGCGACACGGCCCTGTGGGACGGGGTGGAGTGAAGTGGTGAGGCGCACGCGTCGTTTGTCGTCGTCTCCGTGGAGCACAATTGGCTCGCGTTCCACATGAACATCGCAGTGGGCGTTCCAAAGACGTACTGTCGTTTGGAACGGCTGAGGAGGGTTTGGTGGCAGTAGGCACGCACGGCGAGTCGTTCATGGAGACCGACCCCCCGGCACCCCACCCGGCCCGGCGCGGCGGCCGTGACGCCGGAGCCGCGGACGCGGAGGGCCGTGACGCGGACCGCGGGACGGGAGGCGGGCTCGACGGGCTCGCCCACGTCGCGAACAAGATCCGCGACGCCGTGGAGTCGGTGATCGAGGGCAAGCCCTCGGCCGTGCGGCTCGCGCTGACGGTGCTGCTGGCGGAGGGGCACCTGCTCATCGAGGACGTGCCCGGGGTCGGCAAGACGATGCTCGCCAAGGCGCTCGCGCGCTCGGTCGACTGCTCGGTGCGGCGCGTGCAGTTCACGCCCGACCTGCTGCCGAGCGACATCACCGGGGTCAGCGCCTACAACCAGGAGCGGCGCGAGTTCGAGTTCAAGCCGGGCCCGGTGTTCGCCAACATCGTGGTCGGCGACGAGATCAACCGGGCGTCCCCGAAGACGCAGTCCGCGCTGCTGGAGTGCATGGAGGAGCGCCAGGTCACGGTCGACGGCACCACCTACGCGCTGGAGCCGCCTTTCATGGTCATCTCCACGCAGAACCCGGTGGAGATGGAGGGGACCTACCCGCTGCCCGAGGCACAGCGCGACCGGTTCACCGCCCGCATCTCGATGGGCTACCCCGATCCCGCCGCCGAGCTGGAGATGCTGGAGACCCACGGCGAGACGTCACCGCTCGACCGGCTCACCCCGGTCGCGCACGCCGCCGACGTCCGCGACCTCATCGAGGTGGTGCGGGCCCAGCACGTCGCGCCGGCGGTGCGGCAGTACGCGATCGACCTCGTCTCCGCCACCCGCAGGCATCCGGAGCTGCGGCTCGGCGCGTCCCCGCGGGCGACCCTGCACCTGGTGCGGGCCGCGCGGGCCTACGCCGCGCTCGACGACCGCGACTACGTCGTCCCCGACGACATCCAGGACCTCGCCGTCCCCGTCCTCGCGCACCGGCTGCTGCCGACCGCCGAGGCGCAGGTGGAGCGCCGCCGTCCCGAACAGGTGGTGGCCGACCTGGTGAAGCGGCTGCCGGTGCCCTCCCCCGGCAGGTGACGGGTGCGACGGGCGCTGGCCGGCCTCACCACGCGGGGGCGGTCGTTCGTGGCCGCCGGGGCGACCGCGATCGTCTGCGCGGTGGCGCTCGGGGAGCGCGACCTGTTGCGCGCCGGGGTGCTCGTGCTGGCGCTCCCCCTGCTGTGCACGGTCGCGGTGGCGCGGACGCGGTACCGGCTGGCCTGCGCGCGGCGGCTGGAGCCGGCGCGGCTGCCGGTCGGCCACGAGTCCCGCGTCGACCTGCGGCTGGAGAACGTGTCGCGGCTGCCGAGCGGGCTGCTGATGGTGGAGGACCGGGTCCCCTACGCGCTCGGCGGGCGGGCCCGGTTCGTGCTGGAGCGGATCGAGCCGCACGCGTTCCGTGAGCTCGGCTACCGGATCCGCTCGGACGTGCGCGGGCGCTACCGGGTGGGGCCGCTGACCGTCCGGCTCGCCGACCCGTTCGGGATGGTGGAGCTGGTCCGCTCGTTCAGCCTCTCCGACACGCTCACGGTGACGCCGTCGATCGTGCCGCTGCCGCCGGGCCGGCTGTCGGGGGCGTGGACGGGCGGCGGCGACAGCGTCGCCCGCGCGGTGTCCGCGGCGGGCGAGGACGACGTGGCGCCGCGCGAGTACCGGCACGGCGACGACCTGCGCCGCGTGCACTGGCGTTCCACCGCGCGGCACGGGGAGCTGATGGTGCGGCGCGAGGAGCAGCACTTCCAGAGCAGCGGCACGCTCTTCCTCGACACCCGCCGGTCGGCCCACTGGGGCGACGGGCCGGCGGGCTCGTTCGAGCAGGCCGTCTCGGCGGCCGCGTCGATCGGCGTCCACCTCGTCCGGACGGGGATGAGCCTGCGGTACGTCACCGACGGCGGGGAGGCGCTGCCGGCCGCGCCCTCCGAGGGCGCGTTCGAAGGGCTGCTGCTCGACGCGCTGGCCGTCGCCCGCCGGTCCAAGGGCGGCTCGCTCTCGGCGGGGCTGGCCGCGCTGCGCGGGCACGGCGCGGGCCGGGAGGGCGACGGCCTGGTCGTCGGGGTGTTCGGCGTGCTGTCGGACGAGGAGGCCCGCGCGGTCTCCGCGGCCCGGCGCGGCACCGGCACGTGCGTCGCGGTCCTCATGCGGGGCGGCCCCGAGGACGGCGAACCGCAGGACGGCGGGATGGCCGCGGGGCTGCTACGCGCGGGCGGCTGGCGGGTGGTGACCGTCGGGTCCGCGGCGGAGCTCGCCGGGGCGTGGGCGCGCGCGGGCAAGGCCGGCGAGGATTTCGTGTCAGGGGCGGCGCATGACTGAGGGCGGCGCATGAGCAGGGGCAGCGCATGAGGGTCCGGATGACGGTGATGGCGGGGCTGGCGACGCTCGCCTGCTCGCTCGCGCTGTACCCGCTGTTCGAGAGGGCGAGCTGGTTCTGGGCGGGACTCGGCGCGGTGCTGGCCGTGTCGGGCGGGGGCCTGCTGGCGCGGCGCCTGCGCATGCCCGCTCCGGTCGGCCTGCTGTTCGGGCTCGCGGCGCTCCTGCTCTATCTCAACCTCGCGTTCGCGGGCGGCGAGGCGTGGCTCGGCGTCGTCCCGTCACCGGAGTCGGTGCGGCGGCTCGGCGAGCTGGCGGACGAGGGCTGGCGTGCGGCCAACCGGTACGCGGCGCCCGTCCCGCTCGTCCCCGGCATCGCGATGCTGGCCGCCGCGGGCATCGGCCTGGTCGCCGTCCTGGTCGACCTGCTGGCCGTGCGGCTGCGCCGCGCCGCGCCCGCCGGGCTGCCGCTGCTGGCGATGTACAGCGTGCCCGCGGCCGTCCGCGAGGACGGCGTCGGCTGGCTGGCCTTCGGCATCGGCGCGTTCGGCTTCCTCGCCCTGCTGACGGCCGACGCCCGCGAGCAGGTCGGCGGCTGGGGCCGTACGGTGACGACGCGCCGCAGCCCGCGGGAGGTGCCGCTGGCGGGGGCGCAGCCGCCGCCGGCGGACCGCGCCGACCGGCCCGACGCCTCGGCCTTGGCGGCCAGCGGCCGCCGGATCGCGGCCGGCACGGTCGCCGTGGCCGTGCTGCTGCCTGCGGCGATCCCCGGGCTGCACCCGCGCGGCGTGTTCGGCGTGGGCGGCGGCTCCGGCCGGGGCACGCAGACCGTGACGACGCCCGACCCGCTGGTCAGCCTGAAGCGGGAGCTGACCCGGCTGGACGACTCGACCGTGCTGACCTACCGCAGCGACGCCCCGGAGAGCCCCGGCTACCTCCGTCTCTACGCCCTCGACCGGTTCGACGGCGACCGGTGGACCTACAGCCCGCTGAAGAGCAGCTCCAAGGACCGGCTGAGCGGCGACCGCGCCCTCCCCGCCCCGCAGGGGCTGACGGTCGCGCCCTCGCGCGAGGTGACGACCGAGGTCCGGGTGCGGCCGGAGGTCAGGAACATGACGTTCCTGCCAGTGCCGTACGCCCCGGCCAAGGTGTCGATCAAGGGCGACTGGCGGGTGCACGGCCCGTCGCTGATGATCTACTCGCTGCGCGACTCGGCGGGCGGACGCTCCTACACCGTCAGGAGCCTGATCCCGCAGCCGACCGCCGGGCAGCTCGCCGCCTCGGGGCCCTACCCGCCCGAGATCGTCGCGCACTACACGGCGGTGCCCAAGAACGTCCCGCCGGAGGTCAGGAAGCTCGCCTCGGACGTCACCGCCGGTTCGGCGACCGCGCTCGGCCAGGCCGTCCGGCTGCAGCGCTGGTTCACCCTGTCCGGCGGGTTCACCTACGACCTGTCGGCGCCCGCGCCGCAGCACGGCAGCGACCTCGTCGACTTCCTCCTGCACAGCAAGCGCGGCTACTGCGAGCAGTTCGCCGCCGCGATGGCGCTGATGGCGCGGATCCTCGGGATCCCCTCGCGGGTCGCGATGGGCTACACGCCGGGCAGCGAGGTCAAGCCCGGCGAGTGGGTGGTGCGGTCGCGCGACGCGCACGCCTGGCCCGAGCTGTACTTCGAGGGCTCGGGATGGGTGCGCTTCGAGCCCACGCCGAGCGGCGCCGCCGGGCAGGGCACGGCCCTCGCCCCTGAGTACAGCCTGCCCGCGGTCAGCACCGGCGGCGGACCGGACGACCAGGTCACGCAGGCGCCGGACGCCTCGTCCCCCGACGCGGGCGCGACGGCCTCGCCCAGCGGCCCCGCGCACCGCAACGACGAGGGCGCGGGCGCGGCGACCGACGTCCAGGAGGGCGACGACGGCGGGTTCTCCGCGGCGCGGTGGCTCGCCGTCGCCCTGCTGGTGCTGCTGCTGATGGCCGTGCCGATGACGCTGCGCATCTACACCCGGTGGCGCCGTTGGGCGGCCCTGACCGCCTCGCCCAGCGGGACGCCGACGCCCAAGCGGCGCAGGGCCTCCCCTGGTCCGGCGGAGGAGGCGGAACGGCGCCGCAAGCGCACGCCCGATCCGGCCGCGCCGGTGAGATCACCGAACGGGACGCCCGATCCGACTGGGGCGGCGCACGCCGCCTGGCAGGAGATGCGCGCGGACGCGCTCGACCACGGCCTGGAATGGCGGGCCAGCGACTCCCCGCGCGCCGCCGCCCGCCGGCTCGGGGAACTGCTGGAGATGGACGCGCCGAGCGTCCAGGCCCTCACCCGGATCGCCCGCGCCGAGGAACTGGCGCGCTACTCGCGGACCCGCGCCGCCGAGCCCGCCGAGCGGCTGCGCGCCGACGTGCGGACCGTCCGGGAGGCGTTCGCCGCGTCCGTCGGGCGCCGGGCCCGGTGGCGCGCCCGCCTGCTGCCGCCGTCGACGATGGAGCAGACCCGCACCGCGCTCCGCACCGCCGGAGACCGCACCCTCGACGCCACCGCCCGACTGAACGACCTACCGTCCCGCCTCCGCCGCCGCTAGCCGCGACCCCGCACACACGTTCGTCCCGGTCGCGAAAAAGTCCGCATACGGCCGGGACGAGTCGCCTCGCCGGTACCGAGGGACCGCTCAGTCACAACCTGGGGGGGGACAACCCCCCAGACCCCCGGAAGAAGACTGAGCGCCGTCTTCCGCTTCGCTCCAGACGCCGCTCAATCACAATCTGGGGGGACGACCCCCCAGACCCCCCGGAAGAAGACTGAGCGTCGTCTTCCGCTTCGCTCCAGACGCCGCTCAGTCACCCTCGGTGCGGCGGCGCCAGCGTTCCTCCATGCGTTCCATGAAGCCGGCCTTCGCGGGGCGCGCCTGCCGGCCGCCTCCGCGCGCGGGCTCGTTGCCGATGCCCGTCATCCGCTTCCAGCTCGTCAGCGCCCAGACGCAGCACACGACCATCAGCAGGAAGCCCGTGACGCTGACGGCGATCGTGACCGTCCCGGCATTGATCACAAGACCGGCCATCAGCGCGCAGACGCCCACCGCGAAGCCGAGGGCCGCCTTGACGATCCGGCGCTTGTAATGGACCTGGGGGTTGGTCGAGCGAACCGCGTGAGCGAACTTGGGATCCTCGGCGTACAAGGCCGATTCGATCTGTTCGAGCATGCGCTGCTCGTGCTCAGACAGCGGCACGGCACCTCCCAGCGACAGCTCCGCGACGGAGTATCCGATGCGGGACGCGAACGTCAACGGTGATATGCCCAGAATACGAGGACTCTCGAGCGTACGAAAGCGAACGGCCCGCCGAGGGCCCGGCGCCGGTCACCTCACAGCCTTCTTTCATTGCCTTCCGTCCCTGCCGTCCCCTGCGTCACCCTCCGCCGCACGCCGAACCAGCGCGGCGGGACGCACCGCGCCGCGCCCGAACCGGTGCGCGACCTGATCCATGGCTCGCTCGGCCTCACGCCAGCCGCTGTCCGGCTCGTCGAGGGCGAGCTGACGGGGGGCCTCGCCGGCGGGGCCCAGATTCTCCACCCGCACCCCGACCAAACGGAGTCGTACCCGTTCCAGGCCCGACGCCTCGTACAGCTCGCGGGCTGTGACATAGATCACACGAGCCAGGTCGGTGGGCTCGGCCAGCGTGCGCGCGCGTGTGATCGTCTTGAAGTCGGCCATCCGCAGTTTGACGCTGACCGTCCGGCCGGCGTTCCCGCTCTCGCGCAGCCGCGCGCCGACCCGCTCCGCGAGCCGCAGCAGCTCCCGCCGGATGATCTCGGGATCGTCGACGTCGGTGTCGAAGGTCTCCTCGGCGCCGATGCTCTTGTCGGGCGTGTGCGGGACGACCTCGCGCGGGTCGCGTCCCCACGCCAGCTCGTGCAGGTGCGCGCCGAGCGCGTTGCCGAGCTCGCGCTGCAGCGTGGCGAGGGGCACCTGGGCGAGCTGCCCGACGGTGCGCAGCCCGAGCCGGGTGAGCGCCTGCTCCGTCCGCTCGCCGACGCCCCAGAGGGACGCGACGGGCAGCGGGTGAAGGAAGTCGACCACGCCGTCGGCCGGCACCACGAGCAGCCCGTCGGGCTTGCACCGGGTCGAGGCCAGCTTCGCTACGAACTTGGTGGTCGCGACGCCGACCGAGCAGGTGATGCCCTGCTGGTCGCGCACCTGGTCGCGGATGAGCTGCGCGATCTCGGCGGGACGCCCCAGCCGCCGCCGGGCGCCCGCCACGTCCAGGAAGGCCTCGTCGAGCGACAGGCCCTCGACCAGCGGCGTGACGGAGCGGAAGATCTCGAAGACCGCGGCGGAGACGCGGCCGTACTTGCCGTGGCTCACCGGCAGCACCACGGCCTGCGGGCACAGCCGCCGCGCCCGCGTCATCGGCATCGCCGAGTGCACGCCGAACCGGCGGGCCTCGTAGGAGGCCGCGGACACCACGCCGCGCGGCCCGGCGCCGCCCACGACGACGGGACGGCCGCGCAGCTCGGGCCGCTCCAGCAGCTCGACGCTGACGAAGAAGGCGTCCATGTCGACGTGCAGGATGGCGCAGCCGGTGTCGTCGGCGGGCGGGCCCGGCTGCGGCCCCGGCCGGTGCAGCTGCTGCTTGCGGCTCACGGTGCTAGCCGGCCGGTTTGTCGGCCACCAGGTGCAACTGGGTGGCGAGGTCCCGCAGGACGGGGTGGACGGCCGCGACGGACTCCAGCGCGATCAGCGCGTCCGCGGAGTCGGCGTCGCCGTCCAGCAGGCCGCTCGGCACGAGGTCGGCGAAGATCCGGACGCCGTGCAGCTCGGCGACCCGCAACCCGGCGCCGCTCACCAGCTCCGACAGCGACTCGCGGGTGAACCGGCGGGGCATCCGGTCGCCCTCGCCCCACCGCCCGGACGGGTCCGTCAGCACCCGCCGCGCGTCGTCGAAGTGCCCGGACACGGCGCGGTGCAGCGCGGCCGCGACCTGCCCGGCCGCCAGCACGCTGACCGAGCCGCCCGGACGGACGGCGCCGGTCAGCGCCGCCATCGCCGCGCCCGGATCGTCGACGTACTCGAGGACGCTGTGGCACAGGACGAGGTCGGCGGCGTCCGGGCCGAGCAGGTCGGGCAGGTCGACCGCGTCGCCCTGCACGGCGCGCACCCGCACGCCGGACTCGGAGGCCCGGCGCTCCAGCGCGGCCAGGGCGTCCGGGTTGGCGTCGACCACGGTGACCCGGTGCCCCAGCTCGGCGAGCGGAACGGCGAACCCTCCGGTCCCCCCGCCGACGTCCACGACATCGCTCAGGCCGGCCTCGGGAGTGATGCGGTCGAGGACCGCGCGCAGCGCGTCCCACAGGACGGCGCTGCGCACCCGGCTGCCACCCCGCACCCGCTTCTGTTGCCGGCCGGTCACACCCGCTCCCCTAACGTTGGTCATCAAGGAGAGCTTATTGCAGTGCACTCCTCTTCCACGCCTGGCCGCCCACCGAAGTCACGCGCGCCCGCAGGCAGGCCCCGAGCGATGCCGATGCGGGCACGGCCGATCGCACCCACCCCAGCCCGCTCCGCAACCCCGCAACGACCTCAATGGCCGCGATCGCGTCCGAAGGCAGGTTCGAGCTTGCGAGAACCTGATCGCGCAGCGAGCCGCAAGGCGAGACGAAGCGATGCCAGCGATCGCCAGCTTTTTCGACGATGGAGGGCCGCCAGGCCCGAAGGAGGAGAAAAGGCTAAAGACTCAGAGAAGGCTTCAGTTGTTGGAGGCGGGAGAGGAGGCCGTTGACGAAGCGGGGGGACTCGTCGGTGGACAGCTCGGTGGCCAGGCCCACCGCCTCGCTCACCGCGACGCCGTCGGGGACGTCGTCGACCCACAGGAGTTCGAACGCGCCCATCCGCAGGATGTTGCGGTCGACGACGGGCATGCGTTCGAGCGTCCAGCCGGTGGCGTAGGTGGCGAGCAGCTCGTCGATGCGCTCCTGGTTCTCCTGGACGCCCTCGATCAGCCGGACGGCGTGCGGGTACTCGGCGAGCTCGTCCTGGTTCGGACGGCCGCGGGCGGCGAGGACCGCCGTCGGCTCCTCCTCGCGGAGCTCGGCGGCGAACAGGATGTCGAGGGCGAGTTTCCTGGCCTTGGTGCGCGCTGCCATCTCAGGCGCGGCCGAGGTACTCGCCGGAGCGGGTGTCGACCTTGACCTTCTCGCCGGTGGTGATGAACAGCGGCACCTGGATCTGCGCCCCGGTCTCCAGCGTGGCGGGCTTGCTGCCGCCGGTGGAGCGGTCGCCCTGCAGGCCGGGCTCGGTCTCGGTGATCTCCAGCACGACGGCGGCGGGCAGCTCGACGTACAGCGGGTTCTCGTTGTTGAAGGCGATCACGGCGTTCTGCTCGGGGAGCAGGTAGTTCGCCGCGTCGCCGACGACGGCCGCGGGGATGTGCGGCTGGTCGTAGGTCTCGGTGTCCATGAAGACGAAGTCCTCGCCCTCGCGGTAGAGGTACTGCATCTCGCGCTTGTCGACGCTCGCCACCTCGACCTTGGTGCCGGCGTTGAAGGTCTTGTCGACGACCTTGCCCGACAGCACGTTCTTGAGCTTGGTGCGGACGAACGCGCCGCCCTTGCCGGGCTTGACGTGCTGGAACTCCTGGACGGTCCACAACTGGCCGTCGAGGTTCAGCGTCATGCCGTTCTTCAGGTCGTTCGTCGTCGCCACTGCGTTGTTCTCCCGGTCGCGGGCCCGCGCGTCCTACAGGACGAGCAGGTCCTTGGTCGTTGTGGTGAGGAGCTCCGGCCCGCCCGCGCGGACCACCAGCGTGTCCTCGATGCGGACCCCGCCCCGGCCCGTGAGGTAGACCCCCGGCTCCGCGGTGATCGGAACCCGATCCATCAGCTTACCGGTCTTGTCGTACCCCATGAGCGGCGCTTCGTGGATCTCCAGGCCGACGCCGTGCCCGAGGCCGTGGGTGAACGCCTCGCCGTGCCCGGCCTCCGCGATGACGTCGCGGGCGGCGGCGTCCACGTCCTTGGTGTCGGCGCCGGGCAGCGCGGCGGCCAGCGCGGCGGCCTGGGCGCGGTGGACGAGGTCGTAGACGTCCCGCTGCCAGGCGGCGGGCTCGCCGATCGCGACGGTGCGGGTCATGTCGGCGTGGTAGCCGCCGTAGAGGGCGCCGAAGTCCATGGTGACGAGGTCGCCGCGCTGGAGCTCGCGGCCGCCCGGGTGGTGGTGCGGGACGGCGCCGTTGGGGCCGGACGCGATGATCGAGTCGAACGCGGGGCCTTCGGCGCCCTGGTCCACCATGGCCCGTTCGAGGGCGATCGCGACGGCGCGCTCGGTGACCCCGGCGCGGATCTCGGGCAGGACGGCCTCGAACGCCCGGTCGGTGACGGCGCACGCCTCGCGCAGCAGGCCGATCTCCTCCTCGTCCTTGACCATGCGCAGCTCTTCGACGAGATGGCCGAGCGGGACCAGTTCGGCGGCGGCGTGGCCCGGAAGCGCGACGCCGAGGAGGGCCGTGTGGTGCTCGACGGTCAGGTCGTGGGCCTCGAAGCCGATGCGGCCGTGGCCGTCCTCGGCCGCCCGCCTCACCAGCGCCTCCGCCACCTGGCGGTCGACGACGACGGGCAGTTCCGGGCAGACCTGCGCGGCCATCCCGGCGTAGCGGCCGTCGGTCGCGAGCACGGCGGGGCCGTCGGCCGGGACGAGCAGCGCGGCCCGCGAGCTGTCGAGACCGGTCAGGTAGCGGACGTTGACCAGGCGGGTCACCAGCAGTGCGGCGGCGCCCCGGTCGGCGACGAGCGCGGCGAGCCGGCGGCGCCGCGCGTAGTGAGTCTCCCCCATGGCCAGGACTCTAGATCATCGCGAGACGGCCGTCTCAACGCGGTCACGAACATGAAGAACCCTCGACTTCTGGTCGAGAGCTGGCCTAGCGTGACCCGGCGTGTGCTCCGTCCCCCCGAATGTCCGGTCCCATGGACTTCCCCAGGAGTGATTCCCCTTGACCCGAGTCAGCCGTAGAAGACTGCTGGGCACAGGCGCGCTCACCGCCGCGGGAGCGGTCGTCACCGCGGCCGCGGCCCCCTCCGCCGCCGCCCGCACGGCGCCCCTCACCGCCGACGTGGTGATCGTCGGCGCCGGGCTCTCCGGCCTCACCGCCGCCCGCGACCTCGTCGCGGCGGGCCGGTCCGTGGTCGTGCTGGAGGCGCGGGAGCGCCCCGGCGGCCGCGTCTACGGGATGCCGCTCGGCGACGGCACCACCAACGAGGGCGGCGCCGAGTTCATCGGCCCGACGCAGGACCGCATCGCCGCGCTCGCCGGGGACCTGGGCGTCGACACCTACGCCACCTACAACGAGGGCAAGAACGTCTACTACCGGGACGGCAAGCGGTCGCTGTACGCGACCGACGGCCTGCTCGGCGCGGTCCCGCCGGACTGGGGCGTGGTCGACCTGGAGCTGGCGCTGCTCAAGCTCGGCGGGATGGTCAAGGAGGTGCCGGTCGGCGAGCCGTGGAAGGCGGCCAAGGCGGAGGAGTGGGACGCGCAGACCTTCCACACCTGGTCGCGGGCCAACTCCCTGAGCAGCGGCGCGCGGTTCCTGATGGACGCGTTCGCCTCCTCCACCCTGTCGATGCGCTCGCAGGAGGTCTCGCTGCTCTACCTGCTGAACTACGCGGCCTCGGCGGGCAACGAGAGCGCCCCGGGAACGATCGACCGGCTGATCAACACGAGGGGCGGGGCGCAGGAGTCGCGGTTCGTCGGCGGCTCGCAGGAGGTGCCGATCCGGCTGGCGGCGCGGCTCGGCGACATCGTCCACTACAACGCGCCGGTCCGGTCCATCGCCGCCGAGGCGGGCGGCGTGACGGTGACCGCCGACGGGGTCACGGTGTCGGCGAAGCGGGTCGTGGTCGCGATGTCCCCGGCGATCGCCGGGAGGATCGACTTCTCGCCGGCGCTGCCCGCCGCCCGGGCGCAGCTCATGCAGCGGTACCCGATGGGCTCGGTGGCCAAGTTCGTCGCCGTCTACGACACGCCGTTCTGGCGGGCGGACGGGCTGACCGGGCAGGCCGTGGCCGACAGCGGCGCCATCGACGCGACGTTCGACAACAGCCCCCCGGACGGGTCGCGGGGCATCCTGATGGGCTTCATGAACCAGGCCAACATCAGGAGGCTGGACGGCGCGCCGGCCGCGGACGTGCGGGCCGCGGGACTCGACTCGTTCACCAGGCTGTTCGGCGACAAGGCCGCGAACCCGAAGCTGACCGCCTTCCAGCGCTGGGACAACGAGACGTGGAGCGGCGGCGGCCCCGTCGGCGTCGCCCCGCCCGGCGCGCTCACCGCGTTCGGTCCGGCGCTGCGGGAGCCGTGCGGCCCGGTCCACTGGGCGGGCACCGAGACGTCCGGCTACTGGACGGGTTACATGGACGGCGCCGTCCGCTCCGGCGAGCGCGTCGCGAAGGAGGTCGACGCGGCGCTCTGATCCGCCCTTCCCGGGGCGTTCCCCGCGCGGTTCCGCCGGCCGCGAGAAGTAAGGATCAGATGGCGATCCTGTCGGCGGATCCGCGCGTCTCATCCAGGGACACGGATGAACGACGGGACGGGTTCCGATGGTGGGGTACGGGAAACGGTCGGGCTGGGCGGTGGCGGCGCTGCTGGCGGTCGGCGCGCCCCTGACCGGGCTGGCGCTGATCGTCGCCCAGGCCGCCCTGAACGCTTACGGGCCGTCGGCGCTGGCGGGCAACTGGGCGGGCACGGCGCTGTTCTTCGTGATGATGATGGCCGGATACGCCCTGCTGGTCTTCACGCAGCTGCGCTACGAGAACGTCCTGGTCTTCTTCGGCGCCTTCTTCCTGCTGGGCATCGGGGCGTCCGTGGTCGCGGGCGCGGTGTCGGACCAGGCTCTGCACGAGCGCGGACGGACCACGGCCTGCACCGTCCAGAAGGTCGACCGGCGCGAGGTCACCAGCACCGACAGCAACGGGAACACGACCACGGACGTCTACTACGACCACGACCTCGCCTGCGCCGAGCCGCGGGTGCGGACGATGACGACCGGGTCGGAGGTCGCGGACCGAGGCGAGCGCGTCCAGGTCGTGTACGACCCGCGCGGCCGCCTCGATCCGCGCCCCGCCGGCTCGGTGGGCGATCCGGGCTCCTCCCTGAAATGGGGGGCCGGCCTGTTCGGCGGCGGTGTCCTACTCCGCGTGCTGTTCGAGCTGGACGTCCCGCCGTTCGGGCCCGGGACGGGTTTCTGGCTCGGGCGTCTCCGCCGGCGGCGGAGGCGGCGCGTCAGAGTCCGGCGGCCATCTCCTTGACCTTCTCGATCAGGGCGAGGCGGCCCTTGTGGTCGCCGGCGATCGGGGCCACGTTGAGGGTCGTGACGCCGGACTCCTTCATCGCGGCGAGCCGCTCCCGGACGTGCTCCTCGGAGCCGATGAGGGACATCTTCTCCAGCAGCTCCTGCGGGACCTTCGCGGCGGCCTCGTCCTTCTTGCCGTCCAGGTACAGATCCTGGATCTCCTCGGCCTCCCTCTCGAAGCCGTAGCGCCGGGCGAGGTCGTTGTAGAAGTTCTTGCCCTTGGCGCCCATGCCGCCGATGTAGAGGGCGGCCATCGGACGGCCGAACTCCAGGAGGCCCTGCACGTCGTCGCCGATGGCGAGCGGGGACTGCCCGACCACGTCGAGCTCGCCGAGCGCGGGGTCGCGCTTGGCCTTCCCGGCCGCGAGCGAGGGCCCCCACACCTCCGCGGCCTTCTCCGGCATGTAGAAGATCGGCTCCCAGCCGTTGGCGATCTCGGCGGTCAGCTCGACGTTCTTCGGGCCGATCGCGGCGACCATGATCGGGATGTCGGCGCGGACCGGGTGGTTGATGAGCTTGAGCGCCTTGCCGAGGCCGGTGCCCTGGCCCTCCGGCAGCGGCAGGTGGTAATGCTTGCCGTCGTGCTGCACGCGCTCGCGGCGCCACACCTTGCGGCAGATCTCGATGATCTCCCGGGTGCGGCCGAGCGGCGCGGTGTAGGGGACCCCGTGGAAGCCCTCGATGACCTGCGGGCCGGACGCGCCGATGCCGAGCGTGAACCGCCCGTCGGAGACGTAGTCCAGCCCCGCGGCGGTCTGCGCGATCGCGGTCGGGGTGCGCGAGTAGATGTTGAGGATGCCGGAGGCGATCTCCACCCGCTCGGTCCTGGCGGCGATGTAGCCCATCTGGCTCACCGCGTCGAAGCTGTAGGCCTCCGCGACGTAGACGATGTCGAGGCCGGCCTTCTCGTAGTCGGCGAGCTCCTCGACGGTCTCCTTGAAACCGCCCGAGTAGCTGAGCGCCATACCGATGCGCATGGTGTCCCGCGCCCCTTCCTAAACCGAATCCGATTCCAGTCGAACGTAACCTACTCCCGGCCCGGGTCCGAGAGGAGGGGTCACGGCAGCGCGGGACCGTTCAGCGCGTCCAGCGCCTGCCGGTACATCGCGGTGCGGATCGTCGCCACCACCGGTCCGTTCTTGCTCGCCAGCGACGCCGCCCACTCCACGGCGGCGGGCAGCACCTCCTCCTCGGGCGCGGTGCGCTGCACGATCCCGGCCTCGCGCGCCTGCTCCGCGGCGTAGCGGCGGCCGGTGATCATCGCCTCGTGCGCGGTGGCCTTCGGGAGCCGCGCCGTGATCAGCGCGTTCATCCCGGGGGTGAAGGTCATGCCGAGGTCCACCTCGGGCAGGCAGAAGTAGCCGCGGTCGGTGCGCATGACGGCGAAGTCGTGGGCGAGGGCCAGCATGCCGCCCCCCGCGAAGGCGTGGCCGTTCAGCGCCGCGACCGTCGGCATCGGCAGGGTCAGCACGCGCGCGTACAGGGCGTGCACCCGCCGCAGGTAGTCCTCGAACCTGTCCTGGTTGGCGCCGAGCCATTCCAGGTCCAGGCCGTTGGAGTAGAACTTGCCGGTGCCGACGGTGACGAGCGCGCCCGGCCCGTCGTTCTTCGCCACCGAGTCGAGGGCCCCCTCGACCGCGTCGAGGAAGTCGGGGCCGAACCGGTTCTCGCCCGCGTCGAACCGCAGGACGTACACGTCTCCGTCGCGCTGGAGGTCGATCACGAACGTCTCCTTCTCCCCTGCCCGGCCCCGCTCCCGGAACCGGCCCGTATCGCGTGCCTGAGGTGACCCTACTCGCGAGTAGCGGCGATGGCGTCCGGCACGGCCAAAGTTGTCCATGACGGTCGTCATGGACAACGCGAGGACCGTATGATGAATGTCATAATCGTCCCATGGGGACGGACAGCAGGGAACGCATGGTGCGCAGCGCCGCCTTCCTCTTCCGCGAGCGCGGCTACAGCGGCACCGGGTTCCGTGACGTCATCGCCCACAGCGGCGCCCCGCGCGGGTCGATCTACCACCACTTCCCCGGCGGCAAGGCGCAGCTCGCCGAGGAGGCCGTCCGCTACGCCGGCGAGTTCCTCAACGCCGGCATCCTCGCCGCCACCGAGAGCGGTGACGCCGCGTCCGCCGTGGACGCCTTCACGGCCTGGTGGCGGCAGGTCCTGATCAAGAGCGAGTTCCGCGCCGGCTGCCCCGTCGTCGCCGTCACCGTCGAGTCCCACGACGAGGCCCCGCAGCTCGCCGCGGCCGCCGCGGCGGCGTTCGGGCGCTGGCAGGACACCCTCGCCACCGGGCTCGGCAACGCCGGCGTCCCCGACGACCGCGCGTCCCGCCTCGCCCGCCTGATCGTCGCGGCCGTGGAGGGCGCCACCATCCTGTGCCGCGCCCACCGCGACGTCGCCCCGCTGGACGACGTCGTGGCCGAGCTCAAGGACATGGCCCGCAGCGCCGCCGAGGAAGGCTAGGAGTTCTCGGCGACCAGCTCGGCCACGGCCTGGAGGGCCAGGACGTAGGACATGGTGCCGAAACCGGCGATGGTTCCGGTGGCGACGCCCGCGACGACGGAGTTGTGGCGGAACTCCTCGCGGGCGGCCGGGTTGGTGATGTGGACCTCGACGAGCGGGGCGGTGCGCTGGGCGACGGCGTCGCGCAGCGCGTAGGAGTAGTGCGTGAACGCGGCCGGGTTCAGCACGACCGGGACGCGCTCGTCGGCGGCCTCGTGCAGCCAGCGCATCATCTCGGCCTCGTCGTCGGTCTGCCGGACCTCGACGTGCAGGTCGAGGCGGCGGCCCGCGTCGCGGCAGACGGCGACCAGGTCGTCGAAGCTGGCCGTCCCGTAGGTGTCGGGCTCGCGGACGCCGAGGCGGCGCAGGTTGGGGCCGTTCAGGACGAGGACGCGGGTCATCGGGCGATCTCCCGGTAGGCGGCGGCGAGCAGCTCCTCGTCCGGGCCTTCGAGGCGGCCCGGCTCGGCGATGCCGTCGAGGACGACGAACCGGAGCGTGGAGCCCCGCGACTTCTTGTCGATGGTCATGGTGGCGCGCAGGCCGGGCCAGTCGGCGGCGTAGGAGACCGGGAGGCCCACGGCTTCGAGGATGTCGCGGTGCCGCCGGACGACGTCGGCGGGCAGCCGCCCGGCGAGGCGGGACAGCTCGGCGGCGTACACCATGCCGATCGCGACGGCGTGGCCGTGGCGGAACCGGTACTCCTCGTTCTTCTCGATGGCGTGCGCGAGGGTGTGGCCGTAGTTCAGGATCTCGCGGAGGCCGCTCTCCCTCAGGTCGGCCGACACGACGTCGGCCTTGACCCGGACGGCCCGTTCGACCAGCTCGCGGGTGTGCGGGCCGTCGGGGTGCGCGGCGCCCTTCGGGTCCTCCTCGACCAGGGCGAGGATCCGCGGGTCGGCGATGAAGCCGGCCTTGATGATCTCGGCGAGGCCGCTGACGTAGTCCTCGCGCGGCATCGTCACCAGCGTGGCGAGGTCGCACAGGACGCCGGCGGGCGGGTGGAACGCGCCGACGAGGTTCTTGCCCTCGGGGACGTTGATGCCGGTCTTGCCGCCGACCGCCGCGTCCACCATGCCGAGCAGCGTCGTCGGGACGAGCACCGCCCGCACGCCGCGCAGCCACGAGGCCGCCGCGAACCCGGCGAGGTCGGTGGTGGCGCCGCCGCCGACGCCGACGACGACGTCCGTGCGGGTCATGCCGAGGCGGGCGAAGGACGACCACAGCCCGGCGAGGACGCCGACCTCCTTGGCGGCCTCGCCGTCCGGGACGGGCAGCGCGTGCACGGCGTACCCGGCCTGTTCGAGCGCCCCGCACACGGGACGGGCGATCTGCGGCAGCCCCTCGGCGTGGACGACCGCGACGGTCCGGGCCCCCTCCCCGACGAGGGCGGGCAGCTCGCCGAGCACGCCCGTCCCGATGACGACGTCGTAGGGGTCGGCGCCGCCGACGTGCACCCGGGCCTGCGTCACGCGTCCCCCTCCAGGGCCCTCACGACCTCGTCGACGACGTCGGCGGGCTCGCGCCCGTCGGTGTCGACGTCCACGGTGCCGAGCCGCTCGTAGATCGGGAGCCGCTCCTCCAGCAGCTTGCGCATCTGGCTGCGCGGGTTCAGCACGAGCAGCGGCCGCGCCGACGCCAGGCCGACCCGCTTGATCGCCTCGGCGAGGCCGACCCGCAGGTAGACGACGGTGTGCCCGGCGAGCAGGTCCTGCGTCTCGGCCGCGAGGACGGCGCCGCCGCCGAGCGCGACGACGCCGTCGTGCTCGGCCAGCGCCTCGGCGACGGCGGCGCGCTCCAGCTCGCGGAAGCGCTCCTCGCCGTCGTCGATGAAGATCTCGCCGATGGGCTTGCCCGCGGCCCGCTCGACGTCGGCGTCGGTGTCGCGCAGCGTGACGCCGAGGCGTTCGGCCAGCCCGGCGCCGACGGTGGACTTGCCCGAGCCGGGCGGCCCGATGATGACTGCCTTCGGTCGCATGGCCACGCTCACTTGATCGTCAGGGAGGACAGGTATCCGCGCAGGTTGCGGGCGGTCTCCTCGACGGAGTCGCCGCCGAACTTCTCCAGCGCCGCGTCCGCGAGGACGAGCGCGACCATCGCCTCGGCGACCACCCCGGCGGCCGGGACGGCCGTCACGTCGCTGCGCTGGTTGATCGCCTTGGCGGGCTCGCCGGTCGTGACGTCGATCGTGTCGAGCCGCCGCGGGACGGTCGAGATCGGCTTCATCGCGGCGCGCACCCGCAGCACCTCGCCGGTGGTCATGCCGCCCTCGACGCCGCCGGCCCGGTTGGTGCGGCGGCGGACCCCCTCCGGAGTCGCGTCGATCTCGTCGTGCGCCCGCGAGCCGGGCCGCCGCGCGGTGGTGAACCCGTCGCCGAGCTCCACGCCCTTGATCGCCTGGATGCCCATGAGGATGCCGGCGAGCCGGGAGTCCAGGCGCCGGTCCCAGTGGACGTGGCTGCCGAGGCCGGGCGGGAGCCCGTAGGCGAGCACCTCCACCACGCCGCCGAGGGTGTCGCCGGCCTTCTTCGTCTCGTCGATGTGCGCGACCATCCGCTCCGACGCCTCGCCGTCGAAGCAGCGCACCGGGCTCTCGTCGACCCGCGCCAGGTCGCCGGGCTCCGGCAGGACGCCCTCGGGGGCCTCGACCTCGCCCAGCGCGATCACGTGGCTCAGGACGTCCGCGCCGAGGGCCTGCTTGAGGAACGCCTTGGCGACGGTGCCGAGCGCGACCCGCGCGGCCGTCTCCCGCGCGCTCGCCCGCTCCAGGACGGGCCGCGCGTCGTCGAAGCCGTACTTCTGCATGCCGACCAGGTCGGCGTGGCCGGGCCTCGGCTGCGACAGCGGGGCGTTCCTGGCCTGGGCCGCGAGGACGTCGGCGTCCACGGGGTCGGCCGACATGACCGTCTCCCACTTGGGCCACTCGGTATTGCCGACCTCGATCGCGACCGGCCCGCCGAGCGTCGCCCCGTGCCGGACGCCCCCGATGATCGTGACCTTGTCCTGCTCGAACTTCATCCGGGCGCCCCGGCCGTGGCCGAGCCTCCGGCGGCGCAGTTCCTCGGCGATGTCCCCCGAGGTCACGCGCACTCCGGCCGGCAGCCCCTCCACGATCGCGGTCAGGGCCGGGCCATGGGACTCCCCCGCGGTCAACCATCGCAGCATGGGAGGAATCCTATTGACTCCGCGTGCCCGCCCGTGACGGCGTCCAGCATCTGAGAGGCTCGTCGGGGAGGTGGCGATGGGAAGGGCCGGTGCGGACGGGGTCGAGACGAGGCGGGCGCTGCTGGGCCAGGCGCGGGCGTCCGCCCAGCTGGGGTCGCCGATGTACGCCGAACTGCTCACGCGGGCGGCGGAGGATCCGGGCGCGGTCGTGACGGAGGTGCTCGGGGAGCGCACGCGGACCGGCTACATCCTGGGCATGCTCGGCACGGTGCACCGGCTCGTCCTTGAGGGCCGGGCGCCGGAGCTGGCGGCGTACTACCCGACCGCCGGCGGGACGCGGGACCCGCTGGAGGCCTGGCCCGCGTTCCGGGACGTGCTGGCCGGGCACGCGGCCGAGGTCCGCGACGGCCTCCTCGATCCGCCGCAGACCAACGAGGTCGGGCGGGCGGCGCCGCTCGTCGGCGGGCTCCTCGCGATCGCCGACGCCTGCCGTCCCGCGGGCGCCCCGGGCCGGTCCCTGCCGGTCAGGCTGCTGGAGATCGGGGCCAGTGGGGGCCTGAACCTGCGCGCCGACCGCTTCCGGTTCCTGCACGAGAGCGGCGCGTACGGCCCGGAGTCGCCGGTCGTCCTGCCGGACGCCTGGCGGGGCCTTCCCCCGGTGGGCGCGCCGCTCGCCATCGCCGAGCGGCGGGGATGCGACCCGAACCCGCTGGACGCGGCCTCGCCCGCCGGGCGGCGGCGGCTCCTGTCGTACGTGTGGCCCGACCAGACGGCCCGGGTGGCGCGGCTGCGGGCGGCGTTCGAGGTCGCCGCGCGGGTCCCCGCGACGGTCGTGAAGGCGGGCGCCGCGGACTTCCTGGAGGGGCTGGCCCCCGAGGAGGGCGTCGCCACGGTCGTGTGGCACTCGACGATGCGCGCGTACATGTCGCGCGACGAGGCCGCGCGCGTCGACCGGAGCATCGAGCGGGCCGGGGCGGCGGCCACCCCCGAAGCGCCCGTGGCGCACCTGTCGTTCGAGGGCCGCGACGCCTCGCGGCTCGACGTCCTGCACGTCGTGACGCTGCGGCTGTGGCCGGGCGGGGAGCCGGTGATCCTCGGTGAGGGCCCGTCCCACGGCCTCCCCACCACCTGGTTCTCACCGCCGCGCCCCCGGTAGGGCGTCAGGACCGGCCGAGGGCTCGATCGATCGCGACCCGCACGGGGGACGACGGAGGCAACGGGCCCGCCGGAATCAGGGGCGGCTGCGCCATGAACCGGGGGACGGTGCCCCGGTGCGCCTGCGCGGCGTGCACCAGGAACGGGTGGCACAGGTACACGTCGCCCGCCTGCCCCGTGGCGTAGGCGAGCGGGCGGTGCTCGGTCGCGGGGACGGCCTTGCCCGCCAGGTCCATGAACGTTAGCCCCGCCTCCCCCGCCGACTCCAGGATCGGCGGGACGTCCAGGTGGGAGCCGACGCGGATGCGGGTGGGCCCGTCGTCCTCCCCCACGTCGGAGAACAGGAACAGCATGAGCAGCGCGCGGCCCTTCGACGCGACGTTCACCCGGTAGGACATGAAGTCGGCCGGGTCGTCGCCGGGGAAGCTCGCGTCGATGTGCCAGCCGTCGTCGCCGGGCGGCTGGTCGCTGGGGAACCGCACCGGGAACGTGCCGAGGCCGGCGCGCGGCAGCCAGGCGCCCTTCCCGACGACGGCGTCGAACGCGGCGTGCAGGGGGCCGGTGTTCACGGCGGCCCGGAACGGCTCCTCGGCGTGGTCGCCGAGCCGCACGACGGGATGCGCCCACGTCGCGGGGTCGTGGGGGTCGCAGCCGGTGTCGCGCCACAGGATGTCGCGGCACTCGGCCGCCAGTTCCCGGGGGAACGCCCGCTCCACCCGGACGAATCCGTCGGCGATGAAGGCGTCAACGTCGATCATGGCGCCAGGGTCGCAGAGCGGCCGCGGCGGAGGCCAGCGATTAATCGCGCCCCGGCCGCCCGTCCGGGGGGCCTACCTGCGCAGGACGTTCAGTTCGACGCCGCCGACGATCCGGCCGCGCAGGAGTTCGGCGAGGCGGTCGGAGACCCGCTGGACGGTGCCCCGCTCGTCGTGCCCGGGCACGACGGCGAACCGGACGGCGATCTCCGCGGAGGTGCCCTCGACGACGCGGACCCCGCTGACGGAGGGGTCGGAGCCGAACGCGGCCTCGACCGCGGCGAGGATGTCGGGGTCCTCGTGCGGCGGCGGGATCGGGCGGCCGTCGGCGAGCAGGTGCAGGCGCAGCCCGTCCACGGCGAACGGGACCGGGCCCGCCACGTCCACGACCAGGGCGTCGGCCCCCTCGTCGAGGGCGGCGCGGCAGGCGTCGCCGGCCCGCACCGCGACCGGGCGGGCGTCGGCGCGCCAGGCCTTCATCGTCTCGGTGCAGGTGAAGCCGAGCACGCCGCGCCGCCCGTCGTCGCCGATCAGGGTGGGCAGCGCCATGTCGCTCGACTTCTCCCGCCGCAGCTCGCCGGGCGCCGCGGGCTCCTCCTCGGTGAGGACGGCGACGATCGGCACCAGCAGCCGCGCGCCCTGGAGCCGCCGCAGCACCGCGTGCACGCCGACGCGGCCGGACGCGTACCCGGCGAGCGCCTCGCACAACCGGGGATCGGCGCTTCCGTCGTCCCCGGGGAACTGTGGTTCGGGAATGGTCAGTCCGGACACGCCAGGAAGGCTATAGCCTCCGGCGACCGCGAGGGGCTACTCCGCGGATACTCTCCGCGTCCGCGGCGCGCTCACCCGAGGTCGGCGATGGCCGCGACGGTGCCGCCGCCCGAGGGCCCCTGGTGCACCGCCGCGACCGACACGAACACCGCCGGGTCGCCGGTGACGGACGCGGCGACGCCGCCCACGCACGCCTTGATCTGCCGGTGCCAGTGCACGTCGGAGTCGTCCAGCATGATGTTGCGGCGGCCCCGGACCGAGCCCCGCGGGTCGGCCTCGCACTTGATGAACACGTTGACGAGCCGGTCGCCGAGGTCGGACGTGCGGGGCCGTTCGGGCAGGTCCAGGCCCGTCGACCGGACGGCGTCCCAGATCCCGTCGGCGTCGAGCGCGTCCTTCATCACCCCGTGCCCGGCCCGGTACCGGCCGCCGATGCCGCGCACGTTGCCGACGACCACGATCTGCGCCCGGTCCAGCTCGACGCCGGACGAGCACGACGCCACCGACGAGTACAGCGACAGGTCCCTGTGGATCTGCTCGGCGGACGGCGGCTCGATCTCGCCGAGCGCGACCGCGATGCCGAGCGCGGTCGTGGAGTTGGAGATGTCCATCGACTTGAGGGTGTCCTCGGTGACCACGTCGCGGCCGCGCTTCCTGGCGTCGTTGATCGTGTCGAGGGTGAGCAGCGGCGTCTTCGTCTGCACGTAGTGGACGTCGGCCGGATCGTCGATCCCGGCGGTCTTCATGGCCTCGCGCACGCCGGCGGCGACGGTCTCCACCATCGCGGGGCGGCCGATGTCCTCGGGCAGGATGACCTCGCTCATCGCGACGCCGACCGACAGCCGCGGCTCGTCGGTGGCGGGGACGCGGGCGGGGTCGGCGGTCGCGAAGACGGTCGCGTGCGGGCTGAGCACCCCGTCCGTGCCGCCCGACCACACCAGCGGGACCCGCGCCACCTCGTCCGCGGTGCGGGTGCCCTTCGCGAGGAGCACCTCGCGGAACGCCCGGTCGGCGAGCAGCCGCGTGTAGTCGTTCACGCCGCCGTTGCCCTCGGTCTTGCCGACGACCGCGAGGACCCGGTCGGCCTCCAGCACGCCGTCGTCGACCAGCCGGGCCAGCCCGGACGCGTCGGTCACGCTCTCGATGGGGATCTTGCGGACTTCGATCGGATCGGGCACCGTCATCGCTCCTCACCTGCTGTGTTGATCGGTCTCTACCCGGGGTCAGCCCTCGACGACCGTCCCGGCCCTGCCGTGCGCGGCGTCGCCGAGCCGGGCCAGCGAGGCGATCGCGGCGCGCCGCCCGCCGGACGCGACGAACCGCCGCACCGCCTCGACCTTCGGGCCCATGCTGCCGCCGGCGAAGTGCCCCGCGGCGGCCAGCTCCGTCAGCTCCGCGACCGTCGTGCGGTGCAGCGGGCGGGCCCGCGGCGTCCCGAACCCGGTCATCGCGTTCTCCACGTCGGTGGCGATCACGAGGGTGGTCGCCTCCAGGCGGCGCGCCAGCAGCTGCGCGGCCAGGTCCTTGTCGACGACGGCCTCGACGCCGTGCAGCACCCCGTCCGACCGGGCGACGGGCACTCCCCCGCCGCCCGCGGCGACCACGACGTGCCCGGCGTCCAGCAGCACGGCCGCCGCGTCGGCATCCAGGATCTCCAGCGGCTCGGGCGAGGCGACGACGCGCCGCCAGCCCCGGTCCCCGAACCGCTTCCACACCTGCCCGAGCGCCATCGAGCGGCGGGCCTCCGCCTCGGGGAAGTACCGGCCGATCGGTTTGGCGGGGGCCGCGAACCCGGGGTCGGCGGCGTCCACCAGCGTCCGCGTCACCACGGTCGACACCGGGCGGGCGGCGCCCCGCGCGGCCAGCGCCCGCTCCAGCGCGTTCATGACCATCACGCCGACGGTGGCCTGGGTCTGCGCGCCGCACCAGTCCAGCGGGACGGGAGGCACCACCGCCGACGCCAGCTGGTTCTTGATCAGCAGGTTGCCGACCTGGGGGCCGTTGCCGTGCGTGAGCGCGACCCGCGCGCCCGCCGCGACCAGGTCCGCCACGGGCGCCATCGCGGCCTCGATCGCGGCCGCCTGCGCGTCCGGGGTCGCGCTGCCGTCCGGCGCCGTCATGGCGTTCCCGCCGAGGGCGACCAGGATCCGCTCGCCGCCGTGTCCACCGCTGCGTCCGCCCGCATGGCCCCAGGTCACGGGACGGACGCTAACCCGCGCGGCGGTTGCCCCTCACGGGCGAATTCCGCCCAACGAACGCCGGTTCTTCGGCAAGTTCCGGCGGTTCTCCCCGGCGCCCGCGGAGCGGGGAGGCCTCAGCGCAGGCGCGCGAGACGGCTCACCGCCTCGTCGATGACCTCGTCCTTCTTGCAGAAGGCGAACCGGACGAAGTGGGCGCCCGCCTCGGCGTGGTCGTAGAACACCTGGCTCGGGATCGCGACGACGCCCGCCTTCTCCGGCAGCGCGCGGGCCAGCTCCCTGCCGTCGGTGAAGCCGAGCGGGCGGATGTCGGCCTGCACGAAGTAGGTGCCCTGCGGGCGGCAGGTCGCGAACCCGGCCGCCTCCAGGCCGGTGATGAGCCGGTCCCGCTTGGCCTGGAGCGACTTGCGCAGCTCCACGACCCACGGGATCTCGTTGCGCAGCGCGTACGCGGCGGCGTGCTGGTAGGGGGCGCTGACCGCGTAGGTGAGGAACTGCTTCACGGTCTGGACGGCCCGGATGTAGGGGGCGGGCGCCGTCACCCACCCGGTCTTCCATCCGGTCACGGAGAACGACTTGCCCGCGGACGACACCGACACCGTCCGCTCGCGCATGCCGTCGAGCGTCGCCAGCGGGACGTGCTCGGTCTCGTCGAACGTCAGGTACTCGTACACCTCGTCGGTGATCGCCACCAGGTCGCGCTCGCGGCAGACGTCCGCGATGGCCTCCAGCTCGTCCCGCGTGAACACGGTGCCGGCCGGGTTGTGCGGCGAGTTCACCAGGATCGCCCGGGTGCGGGGGCCGACGGCGGCGCGCAGCTCGTCCGGGTCGAAGGTGAAGCGCCCCTCCACCGGGCGCAGCGTGACGGGCCTGCGGACGGCCCCGGCGAGCGCGATCACGGCCGCGTAGGAGTCGTAGTACGGCTCGAACACGACGACCTCGTCGCCCGGCCCCGCCAGCGCCAGCACGGACGCGGCGATCCCCTCGGTGGCCCCGACCGTCACGAACACCTCGGTCGCCGGGTCGAACGACAGCCCGTACCGCTCCCGCCGCTGCGCCGCCACGGCCTCCCGGAGTTCGAGCAGTCCGGGGCCGGGCGGGTACTGGTTCGCGCCCGCCCGCACGGCCTCGACGGCCGTTTCCAGCATCCGCGGCGGACCGCTGGTGTCCGGGAAGCCCTGGCCCAGATTGATGGCCCCGGTCCGGACGGCGAGAGCCGACATCTCAGCGAAGATCGTCTCGCCGAATCCCTGCATGCGCTCGACCAATGGCTCGCTCACGCCCCAAGCCTAGGCCCCCGGCCCGGCGTGCACGGCGCCGCCGGGACGGCCTCCCGATCAGATCCAGCCCATGTCGAGGGCGGCGCGGGCGGCGCGGACGCGGGTGGGCTCGCCCATCTTGGCCATCGCGGTGGACAGGTAGTTGCGGACGGTGCCCTCCGACAGGTGCAGGTCGGCCGCGATGCGGGCGGTCTCGGCGCCGGCCCCGGCGAGGCGGAGGACGTCGCGCTCGCGCTCGGAGAGCGGGTTGTCCCCGGCGGCCATCGCGCTGGCGGCCAGCTCGGCGTCCAGGTACCGGCCGCCGCCGTGGATCTTGCGGATGGCGCTGGCGAGCTCGTCGGTGGGGGCGTCCTTGGCGACGAAGCCGCGGACCCCGGCGGACATGGCGCGGCGCAGGTAGCCGGGGCGGCCGAAGCTCGTCAGGATGCACACCGCGCAGCGGGCGCCGGCGGCGTGCAGCTCCTCGGCGACGGCGAGGCCGTCCGCGCCCGGCATCTCGATGTCGAGGACGGCCACGTCGGGGTCGTGCGCGGCGACCGCGGCGCCGACCGCGTCGCCGCGGCCGACCTCGGCGACGACCTCCAGGTCGGGCTCCAGGCCGAGGAGGGCGGCGACGGCGCCGCGGATGAGGTGCTCGTCGTCGGCGAGCAGGACACGGATCACGCGGGCCGCCCGGCCGTGAGCGCCTGACCGGCGTCCGTCCCGTCGCCGCGCTCGTGCGCGGGCGGGAGGGGAACGGCGGCGCGCAGCAGGAACCCGTCGCGGCCGTGCCGGCCGGCGGTGATCTCGCCGCCGAGCACGGCGACGCGTTCGGCGAGGCCGGTCAGGCCCGAGCCCCCGGCGGCCTCGGCGCCGCGGACGCCGTCGTTGCGCATCTCCAGGACCACGGAGTCACCGTAGGGGACGCCGCCGCGAGCGGGGCCGCCGTACACGACGAGCGAGATCGCGCAGTTCCTCGCCTCGCTGTGCTTGATGACGTTGGTGGCGCCCTCGCGGATCACCCAGGCGAGCACCGAGCCGACCTCCGGCGGCAGCCCGTCCGGCGGGCGGCCGATCTCGCAGCGCACCCCGGCGGCCTCCAGGACGGCCCGCACCCCGGCCAGTTCGGCGTCCAGCTCCACGGCCCGGTAGCCGCGGACGGCGGCGCGGACCTCCCGGAGCGCCTCCCTCGCGGCGTGCTGGACGTCGGCCATCTCGGCGCCCGCCCGGTCGGGGTCGTCGCGCACCGTCCGCTTGGCCAGCTCGCTCTTCACCGCGATGAGGGACAGGCTGTGGCCGAGCAGGTCGTGCAGGTCGCGGGAGAAGCGGAGCCGCTCCTCGGTGACCGCGAGCCGGGCGAGGGCGTCGCGGGCCGCGTAGGCCTCCTGGTGCAGCTCCCACATGCGCCGCTGGTACCGGTTGACGAACACGACGAACCCGGAGATCGCGGTGTACAGGGCGAACAGCACCGGGAAGATCGCGTACCAGGGGGCGTCGCCGTCGGGGTACAGGCGCTCCGCGGCGATCGTGCCCACCGCCCCGCAGTGCGCCCCGGTGCCCGCGCACAGCGCGGCGATCCGCCTCCGTCCCATCGGGGACAGCACCACGGCCGAGACCCAGAAGACGGGGATGACGCTGAACCACGGGCTGGTGAGCAGCATCAGGCTCAGGGCTCCGGCGACGGCGCCGCTTCCCACGGCGTCGCGCCTGGACGTCGTGCCTTCGAGTCCCGCCCGGACGAGGCGCGCGTAGTACCAGGCGAGCACCGCGAGCCCCGCGACGGCCGCGACGATCACCGGCACGGGCGCGTCGCCGTCGGTGTACGCCTCTTCGAGGCCGTACAGGCCCGGCAGGACGAAGCCGACGGCGGCGAACATGAACGAGCGGTACGTCACCCGCCTGTACCGCTCCAGCTTGCGGGCGGCCTGTTCCTCGATGTCCGCCGTGGTCGCGACCGCCATGGTTCCGTTCCTCCTCGCATCGCACTGTAACGGGGCCCCGCGGCGCGTCAGGCGCGGCGCGGCTCCCACCGGAACCAGCGGGTGGCCAGCAGGCGTCCGAACGCGGCCCAGAAGGCCAGGAGGAAGAACGGCCGCACGCAGCTGAGCCAGCCTTCCGCGATGCCGACGGACGGGTGTCCGGGGCGGTGCACGAAGTCCTGGCCGAAGTACCCCGTCCGGACGATCTCCACGACGGGGCTGAGCGGCACCCACCGGCAGGCCTCCTGGACCCAGCCGGGCAGGCCGCCCATCGGGAACATGACGCCGGCCCCGAGCATGCAGCCGAACATGATCGGCAGGACGGTGAGCTGCGCCAGCTCCGCGTTCGGCGTGATCCCCGAGACGGCGAACGCCAGCGTCGCGAACACGGCGGCGCCGCCCGCGAGCCCGGCCAGCACCAGGACGGGGTCGGCGGGGATCCGGCCGCCCATCGCGGCGCCGAGCAGGACCAGCAGCGCCGCGGCCTGCACCGCGTACAGCGCGGTCGCGGTGAGGACGCTGCCGGCGCTGATCTCCGCGTCCGACAGGGCGGTGCCGCGCAGCCGCTTGAGCGTGCGGTCCTCCCGGCGGGCGGTGAGCACGTTGACGAGGTTCATGAAGACGGCGAAGACCAGGAAGAACCCCAGGTGGCCGGTGCCCTGCAGGAGGGCGCCGTCGACGCCGTCGATCCTCTCGCCGCGGACCGGGACGAGCATGGCCGCGAACAGGACGGGCAGGCCGGCGACGGTGAACAGGGCGGTCCGGTTCCGCCAGAGCAGGACGAGGTCGAGCCGGGCGACGCGCAGCACCGCGGCGGAGCTCATCGAGGGGAGGATCATCGGGAGGCTCCTTCGGCGGTGCGCAGGAAGACGTCTTCGAGGGAGGCGCTGCGCGCCCGCAGGCCGTCCAGCCGGACGCCCTCCCGGTCGGCCCAGCGCAGCAGCTCGTAGAGCCCCGACTGGAGCCCCGGGGCGTCGCCGTCTCGGTCACCGTCGCCGGAGGGCAGGGCGTAGGACGCGACGGCGCGCCCGCCCTCCACCCGGACGTCGGCGCGGGCGCCCCGCAGCGGGGGCAGCTCGGCGACCTGGACGCGCTCGGGCAGCCGGAACTCGATGCGGTCGCCGTGCCCGGCGACGACGTCGGCGACCGTCCCGGACGCCTCGATCCGGCCCCGGTGCAGGATCGCGAGCCGGTCGGCGAGGTGCTCGGCCTCCTCCAGGTAGTGGGTGGTGAGCAGGACGGCCGTGCCGCCCGCCACCACGTCCCGGACGATGTCCCAGGTCGCGCGCCGGGCCTCGGGGTCCATGCCGCTCGTCGGCTCGTCCAGGAACAGGACGTCGGGCCTGCCGAGCAGGGCGAGCGCGAGGTCGAGGCGGCGCTTCTGGCCGCCGGAGAGCTGCCGCACCCGCACGCCCGCCTTCTCGGCGAGCCCGGCCAGGGCGACGACCTCGTCGCGCGCCCGCGCGGCGGGGGTGAAGCCGCGCCAGTGGTCGACGGTCTCGGCGACGGTGAGGTCGGCGAAGAAGCCGCCGTCCTGCAGCATGATGCCCATGCGCGGCCGGACCCGGCGGCGCTCCCGGTGCGGGTCGTGGCCGAGGACGCGGACCGTGCCCTCGTGGACGGTCCGGTGCCCCTCCAGCGTTTCCAGGGTGGTGGTCTTGCCCGCGCCGTTCGTGCCGAGCAGCGCGAACAGCTCCCCCGGCGCGACCTCGAACGAGATCCCGGCGACGGCCTCGAAGTCCCCGTACCGCTGCCGCAGGCCGTCGACGCGGATCGCTGGGTTCGTCTCCATGGCCCCAGCCTCGCGCCCGCGCGTGCGCCCCGGTAGAAGCGCGTGTCACCGGTCCGGGACGCGCGCCGTCAGGTGATCGGCGTGACAGGTGTCATGCCGCGGCCTCAGCCCGCGACGCTGATGACGTGCCGGACGGTGGACAGGTCGCCCGCCACGTCGAGGAGCGCGGTGGCGAGGTCGGTGCGGGCGATCGACAGGCCGCCGAGGACGTTGCGGTCGGCGGCCTTGCGGTAGCGGCCGTTGCCGGGGCCGGCGGTGAGGCGCGGCGGGCGGACGATCGTCCAGGCGAGGCCGCTTTCGCGGGTGACGGCCTCGGCGGCGCGCATGTCGGCGAACGCGTGCTTGAGGAGCGGGCCCAGGACGAGCGGCTTGACCACGAACCGGGTGAACGGGTCGTCGCCCGGTCCGGCGTGGAGCCCGGACGCGCTGGTCAGCACGAACCGCTCGGCCCCGGCCGCCCGCATGGCCGCGGTGATGGCGCCCGCGCTGGCCGCGCAGACGCTGGTCGGCCGGCGGCCGTCGCGGGTGCCGATCGCGGTGACGACGGCGTCGCGGCCCTGGACCGCCTCCTCGATCGCCGCCGGGTCCATGACGTCGGCCTGGACGACGTCGGCGCAGGCGCGGACCTCGCCGGGCAGGGCGGCGGGGTCGCGGACGACGGCGGTCACCTCGTGCCCGGCGTCCAGCGCGCGCCGGACGACCTGGACGCCGGTGCCGCCGGTCGCCCCGAACACCGTGAGCTTCATCGGGTCCTCCTGGGAATCGGTGCGAAAGAGGGTGAGTGAGTGCTTACTAACCTCTATCATGGTGAGCGTTCACTCACCTGTCAAGGGGGCCTCATTGAGCGACGCGCGCGAACGGATCCTCGACGCCGCGGCGGACGTCATGCGGCGGCACGGGGTCGCCCGCGCCACCACCAAGGAGATCGCGAAGGCGGCCGGCTACTCCGAGGCGCTGCTCTACAAGCACTTCCGCGACAAGGACGAGCTGATGCTGCGCGTCCTGAAGGAGCGCATGCCGCCGTTCACCTCGATGGGCGTCCCGGGCGAGGAGACCGTCGAGGCGAACCTCGTCAGGATCGTGCACGGCGCGCTGGGCTTCTACCGGCGCTCGTTCCCGATGATGGTCTCGATGGCGGCGCAGCCGCGGCTGCTGCACGCGACCCGCGAGTCGCTGCGCGAGTACGGCGCGGGCCCGCACGAGCCGGTGCGCGCGCTGGCCCGCTACCTGGACGCCGAACGCGAGCTCGGCCGGGTGGCCCCGACCGCCGACACGCAGGCCGCGGCGGCCCTGCTGATGGGCGCCTGCTTCCAGCAGGGGTTCCTGCTCTACTTCGCGGAGTCCGAGGACCCCCCCGAGCCCTTCGCCCGCGGCCTGGTCCGGCCCGTCCTCGCCGAACTCCTCCCCTAGAGCTCGCTCAGCCGGCTCTTGACGACCTTGCCCATGGCGTTGCGGGGCAGGGAGCCGACCAGGTGGACGACGCGGGGCCGCTTGTGCACCGACAGGCGCTCGGCCACGAAGTCGATGAGCTGCCTCTCGCCGACCCCGTCGGCGACGACGTAGGCCGTGACCTGCTCGCCGAGGTCGTCGTGCGGCGTCCCGACGACGGCGGCCTCCCGCACGGCGGGGTGGGCGAGCAGCGCGTTCTCGATCTCCCCGGCGCCGATCCGGTAACCGCCGCTCTTGATCAGGTCGGTGGACGCGCGCCCCACGATCCGGTGCCAGCCGTCCGGGCCGATCGTGGCGATGTCGCCGGTGCGGAACCAGCCGTCCGGCGTGAACGACTCCGCGGTCGCCTCCGGCCGGTTGAGGTACCCCTTGAACAGCAGCGGCGCGCGGACGTGCAGCTCCCCGGGCGTCTCCCCGTCCGGCGGGACGGCCGAGCCGTCCTCCGCGGCCAGGCGGGTCTCCACGCCGGGCAGCGGCGTGCCGACGTAGCCGGGGCGCCGGTCGCCCTCCGCGCGGGCGCTGACCGTGATGAGCGTCTCGGTCATGCCGTACCGCTCCACCGGGCGGTGCCCGGTGAGGGCCGAGAGCCGCTCGAACACGGGCACGGGCAGCGGCGCGCTGCCGGACACCAGCAGCCGAGCGCCGCGCAGGGCCTCGGCGGTGGACGGGTCCGCCGCCGTCCTCGACCAGACGGTGGGGACGCCGAAGAACAGGCTGCCGCCGTCGTCCCGCGCCGCCGCCGCGTAGAGCTCCGGCCTCGGACGCCCGGTGTGGACGAGGGGCGACCCGACCCGCAGGGGCCCGAGAACGCCGAGAACGAGCCCGTGCACGTGGAACAGCGGAAGCCCGTGGACCAGGACGTCGCCGGGCGTCCAGGCCCACGCCTCGGCGAGGGCGTCGAGCCCGGCGGCGATGGCGCTCCGCGAGATCAGCACGCCCTTCGGCGCGCCCGTCGTCCCGCTCGTGTAGAGGATCAGGGCGGTCGCGTCGGCGGGGACCTCCGCGTGCCCGCCGCTCCCACCGCTCCCGCCGCTCGGCAACCGGTCGACCGGGAGGAGCGGCGGCTCCGTCACGGACGCCTCCGTCGCCCCGTCCGCGAGGATCAGGTCCGCGCCGGAGTCGCCGAGGATGTGGGCGCGCTCGGCGGGCCCGGAGTCGGGGGGCAGCGGCACCACCGGGACGCCCGCGAGGAGGCCGCCCACGACCGCCGCGACCGTCTCCAGGGACGCCGTGGCGTGCACGGCGACCGCGTCCGCGCCCCGGATCTCCGCGGCGACGGCGGACGCCCGGCCGAGCAGCTCGTCGCGTGGCAGCTCCCGTCCGGCGATCCGCACCGGGCCGCCCGTCCCGCCGAGCAGATCCATCACTCGCCCCTTTCCTCGTTCTCCCGTTCCTCCAGCCAGGCCATGACCGCGCCGGTGTGCTCGCCCAGCAGCGGCGGCGCGGTGTGCTCGCGCCGCGGCGCGCCGTCGAAGCGCAGCGGCGGCCCCGGCAGCTCGATCGGGCCGAGCTGGGGGTGGTCCACCTCGACGACCAGGCCCTGCGAGCGGGTCTGCTCCCACTCGTACACCTCGTCGATCGACCGGATCGCCCCGGCCGGGACGCCCGCCTCGCCGAACCGCGCGAGCCAGGCGTCGCGCGTGCCGGCCGCGAGGGCCCGCTCGATGTCGGCGGTCAGCTCGGCGCGCCGGGCCGCGCGGTCGGGGATCGTCGCGTAGCGGGCGTCGTCCGGGTCCAGGCCGACGATCGGCGCGAACCTGCGCCACAGGTTCTGGTTCGCGACGCCGATCTGGATCTGCCCGTCCGCGCAGCGGAACGTCCCGTAGGGGGCGATGGACGGGTGGTCGTTGCCGACCGACTCGGGGACGTCCCGGGCGACGGTCCAGCGCGTCCCCTGGAACATGTGGGCCCCGACCACCGACGCCAGCAGCGAGGTGCGGACGACGGCCCCGCGCCCGGTGCGGGTCCGCTCGTACAGGGCGGCCAGCACGCCCGCGACGCCGTTGCCCGCGGCGAGGATGTCGGCGATCGACAGGCCCACCTTGCTCGGCGTGCCGGGCGGCCCCGTCACGCTCATGATCCCCGCCTCGCCCTGCATGATCGCGTCGTAGCCGGGCCGTCCGCCCTCGGGCCCGTCGTGCCCGAACCCGGTGATGGACAGGACGACCAGCCCCGGGTTCAGCTCGTGCAGCCGCTCCACCGGGAAGCCGAGCCGGTCGAGCACCCCCGCCCGGAAGTTCTCCACCAGCACGTCGGCGTGCCGGACGAGCCGGGCGAGGACGTCCCGGCCCTCGTCCGACTTCAGGTCGAGGGTGATCGACTCCTTGTTCCGGTTGATCGACAGGTAGTAGGTGCTCACGCGGTCCGCGCCCGCGAACGGCGGGCCCCACCCCCGCGTCTCGTCCCCGGTGCCGGGCTGCTCGACCTTGATCACGCGGGCGCCGAGGTCGGCGAGCGTCATGGTGGCCTGCGGGCCCGCCACGACGCGGCTGAGGTCGACGATCACGACGCCTTCGAGCGGTCCGGGCAAGGGACGTTCTCCTTCTCGGGGCTCCGGGGGGACGGCTCCGTTCTCGGGCGGGCTCGGGTACCTGGAAGTATGCCGTCCGTGCCGCCGTCTCCCGTGTCCCACCCCGGAGGAGGGTCCTCCAGCGTGACCTACGCCGCGCTCGCCGCGCGGCTGCTCGCGCTGCCGCCGTCCTGCGGCCCGGTGCGGGTCGTCGCGGTGGACGGCCCGAGCGGCGCGGGCAAGTCCACGTTCGCGGGCCACCTGGCGGAGGTCCTGGTCGGCGCCCCGGTCGTCCGGTCGGACGATTTCCGGGTGCCGTGGGACGCGGACCCGCTCACCTGGTGGCGCCCCCTCCGGCACGCGGCGCTGGGCCCGCTGCGGGACGGGCGGCCCGCCGTGCTGCGCCGCTACGACTGGCGCCACGACCGCTACGGCCCCGAGGAGAGCGTCCCGCCCGCTCCCGTGCTGCTCGTCGAGGGCGTCGGCTCCGCCTGGGCGAAGGCGCCCGCCGCCTACCGGATCTGGATCGACGCGCCGTACGACCTGCGCCGCGCCCGCGCCCTCGACCGGGACGGCCCCGAGTACGCCGGGGCCTGGGAGGACTGGGCCGTCCGCGAGCAGGCCCACTTCGCCGCCGACGCCACCGCCGACCGCTGCGATCTCCTCGTGGACGGCACGACCTTCACCCCGCACCGCTTCAGAGCCCTTCCCGGACCGGCGGACGACCGCCCTCCTAGAGGAAACGGCGGATGGGCGTGATCGACAGTTCCTTGGCGCGCTGCGCCACGGAGCGCCGGGCCCACCGGGCGTGGTCGACCCGCTCGCTGCGCGCGAGATCCTCCTCGAAATGGGCGTCCAGGGTCGCGGTCAGATCCTTGTCGATCACGGCCAGCATGACCTCCTCGTCGTGATCGAGGGACCGCCGGTTGAAGTTCGTGGACCCGATGAGCGAGACCATTCCGTCCATCGTGAGGATTTTCGTGTGCAGCATCGACGGCTGGAACTGGTTAATGCGCACGCCGCACTTCAAAAGGTCCTCGTAATGGCGCTGACTCGCCAGGCGGCTCACGCGCTTGTCGGCGTGCGGGCCGGGGAGGAGCATTTCCACCTCGACCCCGCGGGCGACGGTCTCGCACAGCAGGTTGACGAAGTAGTCGTCGGGCGCGAAATAGGCGGAGGCCACCCGTAGCCGCCGCTCGGCCAGCTGCAGGACGACGCGCAGAAGGGTCTGCATGTCCTGCCAGCCGACGCTGGCCGACCCCCGCACCACCTGCACCACGGCGTCGCCGGCCGGTTCGTGGCCGACGAAGTGGTCGCGGTCGTCGAACAGCATGTCGTGGCACTCGGCCCAGTTCTGCGCGAACGCGGCCGCGATCCCGTCCACCGCGGGCCCGCGGACCCGGAAATGGCTGTCGCGCCACTCGCTCTCGTCCCGGGCGTCACCGCACCATTCCTCCGCGATGCCGACCCCGCCGGTGAAGGCCACCCGCTCGTCCACCACCAGGACCTTCCGGTGACACCGGTGGTTCTGCTTGAACGGCGACACGTACACGGGCTTGCGGAACCAGGCGACCGTCACGCCCGCCCGCTCCATCCGCCTCACCAGGTCTTTCTCGATCTGCCAGGCGCCGATGCCGTCCAGCAGCAGCCGGACCCGCACCCCGGCGCGGGCGCGCTCCGACAGCGCGTCGGCGAAGCGGTGGGCGATGTCCCCGCGCCAGTACACGTAGGTCATCATGTCGATGGTGCGCCGCGCCCCGGCGATCTCGTCCAGCATCCGGGGGAAGATCTCGTCCCCGTTGCGCAGGGGCGTCACGGCGTTGCCCTCCGTCGCCGCCACGCCGATCAGCCGCTCCAGGGCGCGGCGGATCCGGTGCGCGCGATCGTCGGACGGGGAGGAGAGCAGATCGTCTCCGGGGGGCGTCGGTTCCTGCTGCGACACGGTCATTCTGTTGTCTTCTCCTTATGCCAAGGCCGACGATCGACGGACTCGTGCCGCCACACCGAAAGCACGAAAGCGATCGCCGCTCGGCCCGGATGCGTCCCCGCGGATACGCGTTTCATGCCGCCGCGCCATGAGGTGAGAGCGAATCGACATCATTTCCCGGCACCCAATGCACGCGGCCGGACACCGAGAGTACCTCCGCCCGGCCGTGGTCCTTACCGCGCCCGGAAATGGGCCCTGTCAGGAAGACCAGCCGGCCGAAAAGCGGATCACAGAACCCCGGACGCCGGGCGGCCGCTCCCCTCGTCGCGCGCGGCTTCAGGCCGAGGCGAGGAAGTCGAGCACTCTGCTCCAGGTCAGCTCGGACGCGGCGGAGTCGTGGTCGGGGAGATCGGGGTCGGTATAGAAGTGGCCGACGCCCGGGTAGCGGAAGATCTCCAGCTCGGCGCCGGCGGTCCGGGCCGACCGCCGCAGGGCGGCGACCTGCTCGGGCGGGGCGAAGGGGTCCGGCTCGGCGGCGTGCAGTTGCACCCGGAGGCCCGGCCGGACGGACGCCGGGATCTCGGCGGGGGCGTGCAGCAGGAGGACCCCGGCGGCGTCGGGGCGCTCGGGCCAGACGGCGCCGACGACGCCCGCGCCCATGGAGAGGCCGGCCAGCACGGTCCGGTCCGGCATGGCCTGGAGGGCTTGGCGGGCGCGCTCGACCACCGTCGTCCAGCCGACCTGGTCGGCTATCCGGAATCCCTGGTCGAGCGTGGCCGCGGTACGGCCGCCGAACAGGTCCGGTGCGAGGACCTCATGCCCGGCGCGGCGCAGTCGCTCGGCCGCGGCGAGTTCGGCGGAGCGCAGCCCGAGGACGGAGTGGAACAGCGCGACATGAGCCATACCGGCATCATGCCGTGGACTCCGCCGTCGATCCGGCTCTGGTAATCGGCCCGGCCCGCGGCGAACGTTGACCGCATGAGCATTTCCTTCTCCCTCGACCACATCGGCATCACCGTTCCCCCCGCGGACCTCGACGCCACCATCGACTGGTACTCCCGCGCGCTCGGCTTCACCGTCGACCGGCGGTTCGACACCTACGGCATGACGTTCGTCTTCCTCGTCCGCGGGGACGTCAAGATCGAACTGATGGCGGTCGCGTCGACCCGCCAAGCGCCCACGGACAACGTCCTGTCGAGCATGGACCCGGCGCGCCTGCACCACTTCTGCCTCGCCGTCACCGATCTCGACGCGGCCGTCTCCGAACTGCGCGACCTGGGAGCGGACCTGATCGGCGGGCCCATGGCGGTGGCGGAGATCGGTCAGCGCGTCGCGTTCGTCAGCGACAACCTCGGCAACATCATCGAGCTCACCGAACCCGGCACCCGGCCCGGGTCGTCGGGCTGATCGAGTGCGGGCTCCCCGGCTCAGCCGGCCCCGAGGCCGAGGTGGCGGAGCGCGGCGTCGAGACAGCGGCGGAGGTCGCCGGCGTCCGGGGCCACGGCGGTGAGGAGGACGCCTGGGCCGGCGAGCGGGGTGACGACGCCGTGGGCGCGCGCCGGGACGTCGTCGAGGATCCGCGTGCCGGGCGGAAGGTCTCGGTACGCGGGGTCGATGACGAGGAGCTGGCCGACGGCGCGGTTGCCGGCCAGCACGGCGGGGCCGTCCCAGCCGGGGGCGCCGGGACCGTAGACGGTGTGCTGGTCCAGCAGCGTCCGTCCGCCGTGGCGGACGGTGACGCGGCAGGCCAGCCGTCCTGCCGGCTCGTGTGCGCGGCCGAGGATCTGCTGCTCGCCGAGGACGAGCCGTGCGCCGGGGGCCAGGTCGACGCGGATGCGCTGGCGCAGGTCGCTTCCGGTGGCGGAGATGACGGGTTCGGGCAGCCAGAGCAGTCGCGCGGAGTCCGCCACGCTCAGCGCCACGTCGAGGACGGCGTGTCCGGGCGCCGGTCCGGGCAGTGCGACGGTGGCGGCGGCGGAGATGACGTGCAGGTCGGCGCCCGGCCCGACGACGGCCTCGACGCGCAGGCGGTCGCCGTTGTGCGGGGCGCTCATGGTGTTCAGGAGGCAGACGCGCGCCTGCGGGCCGCGCGGGCGGAGCCGCCGGAGCGCGAACGGGCCGTCGCCGTGGAGCAGCGGCAGATCGGTGAGTCCGTCCGCCGCCTCGGCTCTGAGGCGGGCGGTGGCGTGCAGCCCGAAGGGAGCGGGCGGCGCCGCGGTCATGCCCGGGCCGCGGCCTGCTCGGCGAGGCGGCGGCGGACCCAGTCCGCGATGGGGTCGACGCCGTGGTCGGCCTTGACGCTGGTGAGGACGACGGGCAGGGGGCCGCGCGCGGACCTGGCGTCGCGTTCCATGGCGCCGAGGTCCGCGCCGACGTGCGGGGCGAGGTCCGTCTTGTTGATGACCAGGAGGTCGGCGGCGGTGACGCCGGGGCCGCCCTTGCGGGGGATGTCGTCGCCGCCCGCGACGTCGATGAGGAAGATCTGGTGGTCGACCAGGCCCTTGGAGAAGGTGGCGGTGAGGTTGTCGCCGCCGGATTCGATCAGGACGAGGTCGAGGGAGCCGATCCGTTCCTGGAGGTCGTCGACGGCTTCGAGGTTGGCGGAGATGTCGTCGCGGATGGCGGTGTGCGGGCAGGCGCCGGTCTCGACGGCGGTGATCCGTTCGGGGGGCAGCACCGCCTGGCGCAGCAGGGCCTCGGCGTCTTCGCGGGTGTAGATGTCGTTGGTCACCACCGCGATGGACAGGGTGTCGCGCAGCCGCCTGCACAGGGCGGCGACGGTGGCGGTCTTGCCGGAGCCCACCGGGCCGCCCAGGCCGATGCGCAGCGGGCGCGGGCGGTCGCCGGAGCGGGCCGCGGCGGGGGGAATGATGTCGTCGATGACCGGGTCGGTGCGGTGCAGGTGCATGGTGCTCTCCGGGTGTGGCGGTCTTCAGCTGGCGAACAGGCGTACCGGCCAGGCCGCGTGCTGTTCGGCGGTGATGTCCAGGAGCGGCGCGGACGCGGCGGGCAGCGCGTCCACCCCGTCCACCGGCAGGCGCGCGGCATGGCGGGCGGCCTCCGCGGCGACGTCCTCCATGTCGCCGGCGAGGCGGGCGGCGACGGCGGCGGCCTGGAAGGGGTCCAGGCCGAGGAGGCGTACCGCGGCGGTCACCGGCGCGCTGACGCTGTCGTAAGCGGCGGCCTGGGCGGCGTTCCGCGGCGTCAGCCCGGCCGTGCGCGCGGCGACGCCGAGCACGACGGGCTGGTGCGCGCCGCCGGGACGCGCGGCTGCCAGGTGCTCCAGTTCGGGGCTGGGCCAGACGGCGCGGACGGCGCGCGTCAGCTGCCGTCCCAGCCTGCGCGCCGCCCGGCGCAGCGCCGGGGCGGGTGTGCGGGCGTCGGCGGCGTCGTCCAGGACCAGCGGGTCGTGTCCGGCCGCCGCGGCGGCGGCCAGCGAGGCCGCGACCAGGCCGGCGGTGGCCAGCCGCCCGCGGCAGAAGTCCTCCAGGGTCGCGGCGTCGCGGACGCGTCCGGCGGTGACGGCGGCCTCGGCGCCTCCGGAGTGCGCGTGGCCTCCGGAGGGGAAACGCCCGTCACCGAGGATCAGAAGCGACACGGGGCTCAACGTGGCTCCAAGGGGTGGGGACCGGTCAGAACAGGAAGTACCGCTGGGCCATGGGCAGTTCGGTCCGGTAGGCCGGCGTGACCGCGTCCTCGCCGACCTCCACGTTGACGTCCCGGCTCCGGTCGTCCTGCTCGGCCGCTCCCCCGCTGCCGTCGATCACCACGGTGAAGCTGTCGGGGTCGACCTCGATGCGCGGGAGGGCGTCGTTCTCGCGCATGTCGGCCTTGGTCAGCCCCCGGGTGCCGGTGATGGTCTCGAAGGGCTTGCGGAGGCCGGGCACGCCTCCGGCGAACCGTTCGGTGACGAAGGTGACCGAGTTGCCGCCCGGGGCCTGCCCGAGGGCGCCGAACATGCGGCGGGGAAGCACCGGCTGCGGGGTCGGGACGGCGGCGTTGGCGTCCCCGACCTGCGCGCAGGCGATCTGCCCGCCCTTGATCACCAGGTAGGGCTTGACGCCGAAGAACGCCGGCTCCCACAGGACCAGGTCGGCGAGCTTGCCGGTCTCCACCGAGCCGACCCGGTGGGCGATGCCCTGGGCGACGGCGGGGTTGATGGTGTACTTGGCGACGTAGCGGCGGGCCCGCAGGTTGTCTGCGGCCCCGTCGCCGTCCAGCGGGCCGCGCTGCCGCTTCATCACGTGCGCGGTCTGCCAGGTCCGCAGGACCATCTCGCCGATGCGCCCCATCGCCTGGGCGTCGGAGGACATGATGGAGATGGCGCCCATGTCGTGCAGGACGTCCTCGGCCGCCATCGTCGACGGCCGGATCCGCGACTCGGCGAAGGCCAGGTCCTCCGTGACCTTCGGGTTGAGGTGATGGCAGACCATCAGCATGTCGATGTGCTCGGTGACGGTGTTGACCGTCAGCGGCCGGGTGGGGTTGGTGGACGCGGGCAGCACGTTGCGCCGGGACGCCATCTCGATCATGTCCGGGGCGTGTCCGCCGCCCGCTCCCTCCACGTGGAAGGCGTGGATGCAGCGGCCCGCGATGGCCTCCAGCGTGCTCTCCAGGGAACCGGCCTCGTTGAGGGTGTCGGCGTGGATGGCCAGCTGCGCGCCCGACTCCTCGCAGACCCGCAGGCAGGCGTCGATGACGGCGGGGGTGGCGCCCCAGTCCTCGTGCACCTTGAACCCGATGACCCCCGCGCCGAGCTGGTCCCGCATGGAGTCCGCGGACATCGTCGCGCCCTGGCCGAGCAGCCCGATGTTGACGGCCGAGCCGTCCAGCGCCTCCAGCAGGGAGGTGATGTGCCAGGAGCCCGACGTGACGGTGGTGGCCTTGCTCCCCTCGGCGGGCCCCGTACCGCCGCCGATGAGCGTCGTCACGCCCGAGCCGAGCGCCTCGTCGAGCTGCTCGGGGCAGATGAAGTGGACGTGGGTGTCCACCCCGCCCGCGGTGAGGATCTTGCCGTTGCCGGCGATGATCTCGGTCTCCGGGCCGATCACGATGTCGGTGGCGACCGCGTGGCCGTCGTGGCGCCGGTTCATGGTCTCGGGGTTGTACGCCTTGCCCAGGGCGACGATGTCACCGTCGCGCAGCGCGACGTCCGCCTTGACGACGCCCCAGTGGTCCAGGACCACCGCCCCGGTGATCACCGTGTCGGGGGCGCCTTCGGCGCGCGACACCCGGGACTGGCCCATCGACTCGCGGATCACCTTGCCGCCGCCGAACACCACCTCGTCACCGCTGTGCCCCGGGCCGCCCGCCCAGTCCTCGTCGATCTCGATCCACAGGTCGGTGTCGGCGAGCCGGATCCGGTCGCCCGCGGTGGGCCCGTACAGGTCGGCGTACTCCGCGCGCTCCAGCCGGGGACGGCACACCTCGGGCTCAGTCACGCAGCTCGCCTCCGACCATCCCGCGAAGCCCCATGACCTTGCGCTCTCCCTGCAGCGGAACCAGATCGACCTCGACCCGGCAGGCGGTCTCAAAGCGCCGCGACTTGCCCGCGGGTATGTTCAGGCGCTTGCCGTACGCGCACTCCCGGTCGGGTTCCGCCTCCGCCGCCACCGGTACCGGCCGGATCTCCAGCGCCGGGTTCACCTCGTAGAAGTGGTAGTGCGAGCCGACCTGCACCGCGCGGTCGCCGGTGTTGCGGACCTCCACCCTCGTCACCGGCAGCCCGTCGTTGATCCCCACGGGCTCCGCCTGCTCGGGGTGCGCGACCTGCCCGGGCGCGGTGACGTCGGGCCGCGCCGGGATGGGGTCGGTGATGGTCACCAGCTTGGTGCCGTCCGGGAAGGTCGCCTCCACCTGGATCATCTCGATCATCTCGGGCACGCCCTGCATCACCTCGCGGCGCGTGAGCACGCCCCGCCCCGAGGCCATCAGTTCGCGGACGGTCCTGCCGTCCCTGGCCCCTTCGAGCACGTGCGCGGTCAGCAGCGCCACCGTTTCGGGATAGTTCAGCCGGAGCCCACGAGCCCGGCGCCCGGCCGCCACCCCGGCGGCCACATGGATCATCAGGCGCTCCTGCTCGTGCGGGGTCAGATGCACAGCTTCCTCCTCAAGGTCGTCCGGGCTCCCCGCGACCGCGCCGCCCAACGGCGCGGCTCACAGACGGCGGGAAGACGGCCGAGCGCTTCCGGGGTCGCACCGCCGGACGCGGCGACTCTCCGGAGTTGAAGTGTCACTTAGGGTGATTTGGTCCGGAAGGGTTCGCTCGGCCACTCTGGACTCACCGTCCCGAGAGGCAACATTGGCCGGCGGCCCATGCCGAGGGCGCGATCGGGCTTCTGGACCGGCCGAGGCGCGCAGCGGATCCTCCTCCGCAGTATCCGTGGACCTTCCGGATCGCCTGCCACATGTGGACATCGGTCTGGCTGCGGTATCCGACAGGCCGAAACTCCTTCGACGCCTCCGTCAGCAGGGCGCCGTCATTTCGAAGGCGAGGAGAAATTTCGAGGGTCACTATTTACCTCGGAACGTTCCACTAACAGGCCGATCAGAGGCGGATCGCAAGCCGCCCTCCGGCCGCACCGTCGCGCCACCGCGCGCATTCTCGCAGGTCATCTGTCCGACACCCGCCAGAACAGCAGGTCACAGACGAGTTTGCCTACCACGGACGATTACCGGGTCCGCCGCGAATCGAAAAGCAGGGCGCCCCTGCTCCGCAAGGCCGTCGGCGGCAGATCCCGTGCAGTGCAAAGGCGTTAGACAAACCACCTCTATCTGGATCATGATGATCATGTGCCGTGACCACTCGGGTCCACGGCGGAAAGGCCCGGCTGATCAACAGCTGGGCAAAGCCAACTCACACCGGGAGGCAACCCTATGCAGCGCATGGACAGCGCAAGGGTCGCTCCGCATGACAACGGCGGCGCCAGGCCGCTCACCACTCACGCCGATCCGGCGGAGACCGACTTCACTGACGCCAGCTCTCCCCTCGCCATGGTGCGGGAGCGGTTGCGTCACGTCTTCTGGATCGGCGGCGGCAGCGGCGGCGGGAAGACGACCACCGCCCGGCGCCTCGCCGACCAGGGTGAGGTGTACCTGTACGACACGGACGCGACCATGCCCGCCCACGCCCGTCGCATGCCCGTGGAGCAGGCCCCCTACCTGCGGGGCTTCGCGGCCATGAGCATGGACCAGCGGTGGGTGACCAGGACCCCTCAGGCGATGCTCGACACCTTCCACTGGTACCAGGGGGAGGGGTTCGACGAGATCGTCAAGGATCTCCTGGAACTTCCCGACGACCGGCCAGTGATCGCCGAGGGCTTCCGGCTGCTGCCGGACCTCGTCCTGCCACTGCTGGCAAGGAAGGACCAGGCGGTGTGGCTGCTGCCCACGCCAGAGTTCCGCACGTCGGTGTTCGAGCACCGCGGCGGCCTGGAGTGGGGATTCATCGCCAAGACCAGTGACCCGGCGCAGGCGCTGGAGAAGCTCCTCCAGCGCGACGCGATGTTCACCCAACGGATCGCCGACCAGGTCGAGCATCTGGGCCTGCACGGGCTCCAGGTGGACTCCACGGTCACCGAGGAGAAGCTGGCGCGGCAAGTCTCCGCGTTGTTCGGCCTCAACTGAGAGGCCGAGCGCCGCGAGGACAAGGTGTTTCGTGACGCCTGAAGCACAGGCGGTCGGGCGGCTCGACGCCGCCCGACCGAACCGCAGGACTCCACCGGTCGAACCACGGCCGGCGGGGTGCTGTCCGGGCGGCGCGTCCACGGACGCGCCGCCCAACACGCAGGGCCCGGCACCCACTGCCGGGCCCTGTTCCCTCCCACCGCTGATGGCGGCTCAGAGGCCGTCACACAGGCTCGGTCACCACCCTGAACGCCGCTTGATCTCCGCAATCAGACCAGCGAACTGGGCTGCGGTCATAGACACGTGACCGCCGTCCGGGTCCTTCGAGTCGCGGACGCCGATACGGGCCCCGGCGGCCAAACGCCCCAGCTCAACGCAGTCTTCGTCGTTAACACCACTGCTACGGGTGCTCTTGCGCCATTGGACGTTCATGTGACCTGCTCCAAGTACCGCTCGACCAGAGCGCGCGAGGCGTCCTCAGAAAGAGCCTTCGCACCGATACGATCGAATCTAGCCCAGAGATCCCTCACCTCGCTTGGACCTTCGATCAGTCGCCCGCCGTATTGAGCGCCAGCGAACGCCACATCCCGGCGTTCCAAGCTGATGATCTGGAAAGCACCGTCGAACCCTTCGTGGGCTCCCGCAGCCGGTTGGACGAAGCGGATGATGACCTGAGGTAGGTCCATCATCCCGCGCAGGTGTGCGAGCTGAGCCTTCATGATCTCTGGGCCCCCCACGCAGGTACGAAGCACGTCCTCTTCTAGGATCAGATAAAAGAACGGCGGCTTCTCCCGGTCGAGCAGGACCTGCTGGCGAGCCAAACGCCTGGCAACAGTGTCATCGGCATCATCCGGTGCGCCTGCCATGGCAAGGGCACGCATGTAGTCCTCAGTTTGAAACGGTCTTGGAATCGACTTGCCGTGGTAGGCCCTGAACGCGGCTGCCTGCTCCTCGAATGGAACCAGCTGACGCCCCCAATCGGGATCGTGAGTGTTTCGGGCATACCACAGCAAGAGTTGCAATAGCCTCCCTGTGCCATATTGCTCGTCCAGTCTCGCAAGTTGGTCCTCTTGTGGCCGTTGTCGGCCAGCCTCGATATTCGAAACAGTTGATCGAGCAACGCCAATGATCTTGCCGCACTGGCTGAGGGAGAGCCCTGCCCTCTCGCGCAGAAACCGCAGATAGAACGCAAGAAAATGCCACAGAGAGATCTTGGGCTCAAGGGGGTCGCGAACCATGGTCACGGGAACTCCTGTTTCGTCTCCGTTCACTAACACGAAACACTAGGCCGCTACAGCCATCCTTGCCCTAGAGAATCCGAAACTCGGACGAGGGTGAGGCGGTCATGACGACGGCGACCGGGGATCTGATCATTTCCTTGGCGGGATCGGCGGCGGCGGTGGGGCTGGCGCGGACGCTGGCGGGGGCACGCTTTCACAAATGGGGCTATTCGCATGTTCTCGACGACGCATTGCTGATCGTCTCCGAACTCGTCACGAACGCGGTGGACCGGACGCCGCACGCGGAGCTGCGGCTCCAGGTCAGCAGGGACGCGCACGGGGTCATCGTCGCGGTGTGGGACGGAGCCTCCGACCTCCCCGAAGCCCGGCCGAAGGTCGAGCTCACCCTCGACGGCCTCGACCTGTCCGAGGAGGCGTTCGACGACAACGGCGGGTGGGGGCTGCACATCGTCCAGGCCCTGTCCGCCGCGTGCGGGGCGATGCGCGACCCCTGCGGCGGCAAGTGGGTCTGGGCCCGAATCATCCCCTAGGAGTAAATGGCACAGAATCTCGATAAATGCGCATTTCGACACCCCGCCCACGGGCGGAAACGGCGGGTTGCGTTCATGGAGGTGTTCGGGTGAGGCTGTTCCGAAACCCCGCCACGACCGTGTTCGGGTGGGTTCATGAAAGTGATCAGTACCGCGGAAGTGCCCGTGGCGGAGCGATTCGCTTTCTGGCACGAGGTCACCTCGAAAGTCTGGGGCCCCTGCGAACTGCACTGCGAACCGCACCTGGAGAGCCGTTTCCAGGCCCGTCTCTGCATCAGTGAATTCGGGCCCGTGCAGGCGTCCTTGATGACCGCCACGCCGTACTCGGTGGAGCGCACCCCCAAGCTGATCCGTCAGTCCGATCCCGGGGCCTTCATTTTGGTGTGCACCGTGCGCGGGCACGGCGTGATGGCGCAAGACGGTCGGCGGGCGGAGTTCGGTCCCGGGGACCTGGTGCTGGCCGACACCTCGCGGCCCTACCGGGCGGAGTTATCGCCGGACGTTCCCCGCGGGCAGGTGCTGGTCCTGTGCCTTCCTCGCTCGCTGCTGCCGTTCCCGCATCGGGATCTGCGGCGGCTGGCCGGGGTCCGACTCCGGAGGGATCAGGGTGTGGGGGCGCTGTCGTCGCAGTTCCTGCTGCAACTGGCCCGGCACATGCATGAACTCGGGCCGTCCGACACCGCCCGGCTGTCCACCCTCACGCTGGACGTCTTCACCGCGGCGCTCGCCACCGCGTTGGACGCCCCGGACGTGGTGCCGCCCCAGGCGAGGCGGCATGTGCTGATGGCCCAGATCTTCAGCTTCATCCGCCGGAACCTGGCCGACCCGCACCTGACGCCGGACGCGATCGCCACGGCTCATCACATCTCGCTGCGCTACCTCCACAAGCTCTTCCATGAGGAGGGGCACACCGTCGCCGGCTGGATCCGCGAGCGCCGCCTGGAGCGCTGCCTGCGCGACCTCGCCGATCCCCGGCTGGCCGACCGTCCGATCAACGCGATCGCGGCCCGGTGGGGATTCGGCAGCGCCGCGCACTTCAGCCAGGTGTTCCGCGGAGCCTACGGCCTCTCCCCCGGCCAGTTCCGCCGGCAGTGCGCTCAGGCGACAGGCGAGTGCGCGCACACGTAACGACAGGCCAGGTCAGCGGCCTGCACCCTCAATCGTGAAACCACGCGAGGCCCGGACGCTCCCTGCAAGATCCGACCTCCCCGCTCCGCATCGCTCCTGCAAGAGGCACGACCTCGCGGCACACGAGAAAGGTTGTCCTCTGATGGCACCACGAACACTGCGCAAGGCGCTCGGGCTGGTGATCTGCCTGACGGTGCTCCTCGCCGGCAGCGGCGCCGCCTACGCCGCCGGTCCCGGCGGCGGGTCCGTCCGGGCCGACGGCAAGCGGGTCGCCCCCGCTGCGGCGCCGGTCCAGCAGGACCACGGCAACGACAACGCGTCGGTCGTCGGCGTCCCGTACTGCGCCAACATCTACGTGAGCGCCGACTGCTGGACGTGGATCAACACGACCAGCGGCACGCCGTGCCCGACCGGCCACTTCTGCCTCTACACCAACGTCCTGGCCGCCGAGGGAGGCAAGGTCTTCTCCCTCTTCCACTGCCGTCGCGGCGGAGCGGACTGGGCGCTGCGGGCGTGGAACGGCACCGGCCTCTACGACAACTCCAACACCGGCGGAGCGCACGCCTTCATCAAGGGCATCGCGCACAACGTGCTCGTCAACGTCCCTCCGGGCACCGACGGCACGTACGACTTCAGGCCGGCGTACTACGTCCAGGCCTGCTGACCTGACGGTCCTCGAACCCAGGGGAACAGCACGCCGCGTCCCGTCGCCGTCCGGCGGCGGGACGTGGTCGCGCCGGTAAGGGGCATACTGGCGGCTGCGGAGGGCGGCGGAACAATGATCATCAAGGTGGATCGCGGCAGCGTGGCGGCGGGCGACGACGTCCGGCCCCATGCCCGGAGCATCGACGTGCCGCCCGGGACCCCGTTGGGCGACGTGGTCGCGGGGCTCCTGGAGGGGCATTTCCTCGCCGTGATCGCCGGTGGGCGGGCGACGTGGATCCTCGTGGCCGGCCGCCCGCTGGCGGTCGTGGCGCAGCAGTGGGACGAGCCGCGCTACCTCGTGGACGCCTCGCAGCCGATCAGCGCGTTCGGCGACGACGGGGGCCGGGTCTCGCTCATGTTCCGCTACTGGCAGCAGCACGACCCCGACCACGTCTTCGCCGAACTCGCCGCCGGCCGCGAACCCGAGCGGTAGGGCCCTCAAGAGGGGCGCGACGGCGCCGCCTCGTACGCTCCTCCCAGCCGCGCGCCGCCTCGCTCGTTCCGAAGCGTAAGTCCCACTCGTCGGCGGCGGGCGGGACGGTGACCCTGTCCCCTCGTTTGGGGCTCATGGGATGACTTCCACCGGACCGAAGTCACCGCTGGTGGGCCGCACCGCTTCCTCGTGCTGCTCGGGGTCCGCCTTGATGCGCGCGGTGGCACGCCACCCGGCGACCACCTCGTTGAGGGACGTGTCGAGGTCGAGCTCCGCCGCGTCCGAGAGGGCCTCGACGAGCTCCACGGTGAAGGCGCGGACCTCCTCGGTGCTGAGGTGACGCACCCACGGGAACACGTCCGGCATGGCGAGCAGAAGCTCCTCAGGGGTCGAGGGAGTCGACTTCGGCGGAGGTGGCGCCGCCGGAGAGTCGCGGGTAGCCGGGGCCTCGGTCGAAGAACGGGACGGGGCCGCGTTCCGCGCGGAGGCGCGCTCGGAGGGTCTCGGTCGCCTCGGCGTCCACGGCGCCGCCGGTGAGGACGACGCCGTAGTCGTCGCGGGCGCCGGCCGGGGAGACCTTGCCGTCGCGGACGTCGGCGGCGACGCGGGACGGGTCGCGGTTCAGGGGGTCGCCCCAGCCGCCCCCGCCGGTGGTGCGGATGCGGATGACCTGCCCGGCGCGGACGGGACGGTCGTCGACGAGGCCGTCCATCTCCTCGCCGTCGATGTCGACGCGGAACGGGCGCCCCGCGCGTCCGCCGTTGACGCCCCAGCACGACAGGATGGAGCGGTCGGCGATCGACATGTAGTGGGCGTCGCGGAGCATCCGGATGTGCTTGTCGTAGCCGAGGCCGCCGCGGTGCTCCCCCGGCCCGCCCGAGTCGACGGCGAGGCCGAGGCGCTCGACGACGAACGGCCAGCGGGCCTCGGCGAACTCGGCGGGGATGTTGCGGGAGTCGGGCACGACGTGGATGGTGTCCTCGCCGTCGGCGTAGGAGCGGCCGCCGGAGCCGCCGCCGAGCACCTCCCGCATCAGGTAGGGGCCCCGGTCGTCCTCGCCGTAGACGCCGGTGTAGCGGATCGTCTCCTGGTCGGCGGGCATCCGGCCGCCCGTCGCCTTGGCCAGCACGCCCGCGAGGACGCCGAGGAGCCGCAGGATGACGAACGTGCGGGCGTTGGTCGGGGCGGGGAACACGGGTGTGAGCAGGGTGCCCTTCTCCGGGAACCGCATCTCGATGAGCGGCACCACGCCCTCGTTGACGTCGAGCTCGGCGGCCCGCTCCGGGGTGTCGGCGAGGTTGCGCAGGACGGGCGCCAGCCACTTCTTCAGGAACACGCCGCCCGAGTAGTCACCGGCGTGGTTGATGGGCCCCTTGGCCTGCGGGGACGTCCCGGTGAAGTCGATGACGAGCGGGACGGCGGCCGCCTTGTCGACCGTCAGCGTGATGCGCTGGGCGTGCAGGCGGGGCGGGTCGACGCCGTCGTGCTCGGCGTAGTCCTCCCACACGAACGTCCCGTCCGGGATCTTGGTGAGCAGCTCGCGGCGGAACGTCTCGGTGGTCCGGTCGATGATCGCGTCGAAGCAGGCCTCGACGTCGGCGCGGCCGTAGCGGGCGAACAGCTCGCCGAGGCGGCGGGCGCCCATCAGGCAGGCCGAGCACTCGGCGTCCAGGTCGCCGGCGAGCGAGTCGGGCATCCGCGAGTTGCGGGTCATGATGGTCAGCGCCGCCCGGTTCGGCACGCCCCGGTCCCACAGCTTGATCGGCGGGACCATCAGGCCCTCCTCGAACGCGCTGCGGGCGTGGCTCGGCATCGACCCCGGGACGGCGCCGCCGATGTCGTCGTGGTGGCCGAACGCCTGGACGAACGCGACCACCTCGTCGCCGTGGAACACCGGGACCGTCACGCACAGGTCGGGCAGGTGCCCGATGCCGCCCTCGGACAGGTAGACGTCGTTGTGGAAGAAGACGTCGCCGGGCCGCATCTCGTCCGGCGGGAAGTCGCGGGCGACCGGCTGGACGAGCGCCGAGTAGGACCGTCCGGTCAGCTTGCGCAGGCGGCGGTCGTGGATCCCGGCGCGGAAGTCGTGCGCGTCGCGGATCATCGGGGAGCGGGCGGTGCGGGCGATGGCCGTCTCGACCTCGCGCTCCACCGAGGCGAGCGTCCCCTCGACGATCTCCAGCAGGATCGGGTCGGGCGCGGGGCCGGTCATCGGGTCACCACCAGGTTGCCGTGGCCGTCGAGGGCCGCCGTGAAGCCGGGATGCAGCGGGAGCGTCGAGCCGAACTCCTCGATGACGGCCGGGCCCTCGACGGTGTCGCCGGGCGCGAGTTTCTCGCGCCGGTAGACGGCCGCCTCCTCCCACGCGTCGAAGTGGACGGCCCGGGTGCCGGTGCGGGCCCGCGACGGGTCGCCGTCGCCGGGCGGACGCTCGGCCGGGCGCGGCCGTTCGATGGGGCCGATGCCGGAGACCCGCAGGTTGACCCATTCGACGGGATGGCGCGGGTCGTCCCGGTAGCAGTACCCGTAGAGGGCCTCGTGCGCGTCGTGGAAGCGGCGGACGACCTCGGCGCGCAGCCCCTCGTCCGGCGGCCCGGCGGGGGCGGCGACCCGCACCTCGAACGCCTGGCCGTAGTAGCGCAGGTCGGCGGAGCGGGCGAAGCGGCGGCGGTCCTCGGGGAACCCCTCGCGCGCCAGGGCCTCGGCGGCCTCGGATTCGAGGTCGGCGTAGACGCCGGCGAGGAGCGCGGGGTCGAGCTCGGCGTCGCGGACGACGCGGGTCCGGACGTAGTCGTTCTTCACGTCCACGGTGAGCAGCCCGAAGGCCGACAGGTTGCCGGGGTTCTCCGGGACGACCGCGGCGGGCAGGCCGAGGACGTCCAGCAGCCGGCACGCCAGCAGGGGCCCGGAGCCGCCGAACGCGACGAGCGGGTAGTCGCGCACGTCCAGGCCGCGCTTCACGGTGATCTGCCGGATGGCGTTGGCCTGGTTCCACGCGGAGATCTCCAGGATCCCGGCCGCGGCCCGCTCCACGGAGAGGCCGAGGTCCGCGGCGAGGGCCTCCAGGCCCCGGCGGGCGGCGTCCACGTCCAGGGGCACCTCGCCGCCCAGCAGGTGCGGCGGGATGCGGCCGAGGACGGCGTGCGCGTCGGTCACCGTGACCTCGGCGCCGCCGCGCCCGTAGCACAGCGGCCCGGGGTCGGCCCCGGCGCTGCGCGGCCCGACCTTCAGCGCGCCGTCGGGCGAGCGCCACGCGACCGACCCGCCGCCCGCCCCGACGGTCACGATGTCGATCATCGGGATCTTGACGGGGTGGCGGCCGATGGACCCCTCGGTGGTGAGGGTGGGCTCGCCGTCCAGGACGACCGCGACGTCGGTGGACGTCCCGCCGCCGTCCAGCGTCACCACCGAGCCGCGGCCGCTGCGCGCGACCACGAACGCCGCGCCGAGCGCCCCGGCCGCCGGGCCGGACAGAACGGTCGTGATCGGCTGCCGCGCCACCTCCTCCGCCGACAGGACGCCGCCGTTGCTCTTCATCACCAGCAGCCGGGCCGCGACGCGCTCGGCGATCCGCGCGAGGTAGCCGTTCATCGCGGGCTTGACGGCGGCGTCGACGAGCGTCGTCACCGACCGCTCGTACTCGCGGTACTCGCGCAGCACCTCGGACGACAGCGACACGACCGCGTCCGGGTGCTCCCGGGCCAGCACGTCCCGCATCGCCAGCTCGTGGGACGGGTCGGCGTAGGAGTGCAGGAAGCACACCCCGATCGCGAGGACGCCCTGGTCGCGGAACCAGCGGGCCGCCGCGACGGCCGACTCCTCGTCGAACGGGCGCAGCTCGGCGCCGGTGTGGTCGAGCCGCCCGCCGACCGCCCGCACCCGGTGCGCGGGGACGATCCGCGGCGGCTTCACCCAGAAGTAGCTGTTGCCGTAGCCGTCCGGGACGCTCTGCCTGGCGATCTCCAGGATCGACTCGAAGCCCTCGGTGGTGACGAGCCCGAGGTCGTCGATCCGGTCCTCCAGCAGGCGGTTCGTGGCGACCGTCGTGCCGTGCGACAGCGCCGCCACGTCCGCCGGCTCCGCGCCGGTCAGCCGCAGGATCTTCGCGACGCCGTCGGCGAACCCCTCGGCCGGGTCGGCGGGCGTCGAGGGCGTCTTGGTGGTGACGAGCGCCCCGTCGCCGTCCAGCGCGACGACGTCGGTGAACGTCCCGCCCGTGTCGATGCCGATCCTCAGCCGCCTCACCATGCACAGAGGTCTACCGGACGCCGGCCACCTGCGAAACCGTCGCAACCTGCCAATGGAGGCGTCGTTCTTTCGTGACCGGCGTGCGGATAGGCTGAGCAGCTCTGTCCTGTCCGCACATCTGACGACCGCTGGAGCCCGTTCATGGCGCTTGAACGCCCCGAGATCGACTTTCCCGAGGGCCAGCCGCCCGCGTACCTCGACATCACCGACATCACCGAGGGCGACGGCCCGGAGGCCGTCAAGGGCTCGCGTGTGTCGATGCACTACGTCGGCGTGTCGTGGTCGACCGGCGAGGAGTTCGACGCGTCGTGGAACCGCGGCGGCACGTTCGACTTCGAGCTCGGCTCCGGCCGCGTCATCAAGGGCTGGGACATGGGCATCGTCGGGATGAAGGTCGGCGGCCGGCGCAAGCTGGTCATCCCGCCGCACCTGGCCTACGGCGACCGCAGCCCGAGCCCCGCCATCAAGCCCGGCGAGACGCTCATCTTCGTCGTCGACCTGGTCGGCGTCAGCTAGCGGCTTCCGGCGGCGGGTGCCCCGGGCGATCTCGCCCGGGGCGCCCGCCGTCGCCGTTTCCGGAGGGCGGGTCAGCGGGAGCGGCGGCCGATGAGGTAGCCGACCGCGACGCCCGCGAGGGCGACCGCTCCGCCGGTTCCGAACGCGACGGCCATCGGGAGCCACTCCGGGGAGGGAGGCGCGGCCGCGGCGCGTCCCGGATACACGGTCCCGGCGGCGGACGGGGCCGGCCGAGCCGCGGGAACCGGCTCCGCGGCCGGGGCCGGGCCTGGGCTCGGGCTCGGGGCCAGGGCCGTGAGGTCGCGTTCGACGGCGGAGAAGAACTCGCCCGCGGTGCGCTTGGCGACGCTGCCGAGCATCCGCTGCCCGACGCCGCCGACCATCCCGCCGACGACCGCGTCCGCGTCGTAGTCGATGCGGGTCGCGCCGTCGCCGTCCGACAGCCGGACGCGGACCGTGGCGTCCACCGTGCCGGGCGCGCCCTGGCCGCGGGCGCGCAGGACGAACGAGCGCGGCGGGTCGGGGTCGGCCAGCTCGACCTGCCCCACGTAGGTGCCCTGGATCGACGCGACGCCCGCGGTGACCGTCATGCGGTAGGTGCCGTCCCCCGTCTCCTCCAGGGAGCGGCACCCGGGGATCGTCCTCGCCAGCACGGCCGGATCCTGGAGCGCGTCCCAGACGCGGTCGAGCGGCGCGGCGACGCTGGCACTGCCGGTGAGCTGCATGACCCGACTTTAGAGAACCCCGCGGCCTCCCCGAACGGCAACTTCTGCCGAGTACACGCCGAGGATTGGGCAGATGCACCCCCGGGGCCGCTGGGAATGGTCAGATATGTCCGCCAGGTTCCGCGCGGGTGCGAACCCCGCTCGCCGCTCGCGCGTCAACCGATGCGGACCCACTGCACGCCCCTGAGAGCTGCAGACCCCCCGACCGAACGGAGTACGCGGCCGATGCCAGGGAAGACGCCCGTGATCGCCATGGTCGCCGCCGGAGTGTTCGGCGTGGCGGCGGGCGGCTGGCCCGTCGTGGCCGCCCGGCTGGGCGGCGAGTCCGGCCCGTCCATGCGGACGCAGCTCGCCTCCGTGCTCGACGACCAGCAGTGGGCGACGCCCAGGCCCGGGTCCTGGACGGCGCCGCAGCCCGCCGCGAACGGCCTGCCGCCCGTCATCAGGAGCATCCAGACGCAGGACCGCGTCGTCTTCCTGACCATCGACGACGGCTACACCTACGACTCGGAGTTCGTGAACCTCGTCCGCAAGGAGAAGGTCCCCATCCTGACGTTCCTGACCTCCACCTACATCAAGGGGCAGGGGCAGTACTTCTGGGCGTTGCGCAACGCGGGCTCGCAGATGGAGAACCACACCGTCACGCACCCCAACATGGCGACGCTGAGCGCCGAGGCGCAGAAGAAGCAGATCTGCGACTCCTCCGAGGCCATCACGAAGCAGTACGGGCGCCGGCCGCAGATCTTCCGTCCGCCGTTCGGGAGCTACAACCAGACCACCCTCCAGGTGGCCAAGGAATGCGGCATCAAGTCGGTGCTGCTCTGGTCGGCGGAGTTCTACAACGGCACCTCCGGGCCCGGAGTCGGCTACAACGGCTTCGCGCGCGGCGACGGCGGCAAGGGGTTCAAGCCCGGCGACATCGTCCTCATGCACTACCGCAAGGGGCTCGCCCAGGAGTTCCAGATGATCCTCGGCTGGATCAGGCAGGCCGGCTTCCGGCCCGCCGCCGTGCAGAACTACCTGCCGCGCTCGCTCGGCGGAAATGCCCCCGACCAGCCGTCCCACGCCTGAAAGGGACCTTCCCGGAGGAAACCCGGTTGAGCCGGAGGGCCGGGCGGACTGTGCCTAAGGTCAACACGCTGGCGGGGCCGAGGTCCCCTGCTTTCCCGAGCCGGCCCCGCCAGCCTCGCCCCCGCCCGGCGCCCGGGAGACGCCCCGACCGCGCGCCGCCTCAGACGGCGCCGGCGCCCTCGCGGACGCGCAGCGACGGGTCGTCCGCGGCGCGCAGCCGGAGCGTGTACAGGTCGTCGGGCGACAGCGGCATCGCGTCCACCCGGATCCCCTCCGCGTCCTCGACCGCCGACGCGATCACCGCCGACACGGGGATGACGCCCGCCTCCCCCGCACCCTTGATGCCGAGCGGGTTCAGCGGCGACGGCGTCTCCAGATGGTCGGTCTCGATGCGCGGGATCTCCGTCGCGTACGGCATCAGGAAGTCCATGAACGAGGCGTTGAGCAGCTGCCCCGACTCGTCGTACACCATCCGCTCGTACAGCGCGCCGCCGACGCCCTGCGCGACGCCGCCGTGGATCTGGCCCTCGACCACCATCGGGTTGACGAGCCGCCCGCAGTCGTGCACGACCGCGTACCGCAGGATCGCGACCTCGGCGGTGTCCGGGTCGACCTCCACGATCGCGGCGTGCGCGCCCGAGGCGAACGTCGAGCGCACCGGCGAGTAGTAGTCGCGGCCCTCCAGGCCGGGCTCGTCCCCGGCCGCGACGGGCGGCTCGGTGACCGGGCGCCCCACCGCGAACTGCGTCGCCGCCGCGGCCTCCTCGTCGAACGCGTACCGCAGCGGGTTGGACAGCACCGCCACCGTCCGCAGCGGGACGGCCGCGGACCGGTCGCCGCGCACGTGCACGACCCCGTCGGTGATCTCCAGGTCGTCCGGGTCGGCCTCCAGGGCCTCCCCCGCGATGCGCAGGGCCTTGCCGCGGACCTTCCGGCACGCCAGCGCGATCGCGTTGCCGCTCATCACCGCCGCGCGGGACGCGAACGTCCCGACCGCGTACCCGAACCGCCGCGTGTCGCCCGTCGTGACGTGGACGTCCTCGATGGGGACGCCCAGCTCGGCGGCGGCGATCTGCGCGAACACGGTCTCGTGGCCCTGGCCCTGCGAGGTGAGCCCGGTCGACACGTGCACCCGCCCCGCGGTGTCGATCTCGACGTGCCCGCCCTCGTAGGGGCCGACGCCCGTGCCCTCCACGTAGACGCCGAGGCCGATGCCGAGGCGGCGGCCGCGGGACGCGGCGGCGGCGCGCTCGGCCTCGAAGCCGTCCCAGCCGATCAGTTCGCGGACCTTGCGGAGCAGCTCGGGGTAGTCGCCCGAGTCGTAGATCAGCGGGCGGCCGTCCTGGAACGTCAGGCCCTGGTCGTAGGGGAACTCGTCCGGCTGGATGACGTTGGCCGCGCGCACGTCGGCGCGGTCGAGGCCGAGGTGGCGGGCGATGCGGTCCATCGTCCGCTCCATGCAGAACACCCCCTGCGGGCGGCCCGCGCCCCGGTACGGGGTGACGATGAGGGTGTTGGTGTAGAGGCTGACGACCTCCGCCCGGTACGCGCCGATCTTGTAGGGGCCGAGGAGCTGGGTGGAGGTGACGATCGGGATGATGATCCCGTACGGGGTGTAGGCGCCGTGGTCGTGCAGGATCCGCACGTCCAGGCCGAGGACACGGCCCTCGCCGTCGAAGCCGACCCGCACGTCCTGGAGCTGCCCGCGCTCGTGCGCGGCGGAGACGAAGTGCTCGCGGCGGTCCTCGGTCCACTTGATCTCGCGGTCCAGCAGCCGCGCCGCCCACGGCACGAGGACCTCCTCGGGCCACGGGTGGACGATCTTCACGCCGAAGCCGCCGCCGACGTCCGGCGCGATCACCTCGACCTTGCCGTTCGGCAGCCCGAGCCGCGCCGCGATCGCCGCCCGCACGCTGGTGGACGCCTGAGTGGAGGAGTACACGCGCAGCGAGCCGTCGTCGGCGTCCCACCGGGCGTAGACGCCGCGGCCCTCCAGGGGCATGGACGCGCTGCGCTCGATGGAGAGCCGGAACTCCAGCACGTGCGGCGCCGCGCCGATCGCGGCGGCGGCGTCGCCGTTCTCCTGGACCAGGACGGCGCCCACGTTGCCGGGCACGTCGTCGTGGACCAGGTGCTCGGCGCGCTCCGCGTTCTCGATGCCGACGACGGGCGGCAGGGGCTCGTACTCGACGCGGATGCGTTCGACGGCGTCCTCGGCCAGGTAGCGGTCGCGGGCCACGACCATCGCCACGGGCTCGCCGACGTGCCGGACGACGTCGCGGGCCAGCGGGTACCCGGTGCGGCCGTGGGTCAGGGCGGGGTGCGGGATGAGCAGCGGCAGCGGGTCCCCGACCTTGCCGGGCAGGTCCTCCCACGTGTAGACGGCGACCAGCCCGTCGACGTCGAGCGCCCCCGACACGTCGATGTCGGCGATCCGGGCGTGCGCGTGGGGGGAGCGCACGAACGCCGCCGCGAGCGCGTCCCGCCCGAGGTCGTCGAGGTAGCGGCCGCGCCCGGTGAGGAGCCTCGCGTCCTCGCGCCGCTCGACCGGCTCACCGAAGACCCTGGTGCCCATTCACGACTCCTCGGCTGTCTCGTTGCGGGGGGACGACCCCCCGCGCCCCCCGGAACCGCCGGGTTCGTCGCGGGGGGACGGCCCCCCGCTCCCCTCGGCCCCGCTGAGCAGGTCGGCGGCGCGGTGCACCGACTTGACGATGTTCTGGTAGCCGGTGCAGCGGCACAGGTTCCCGGAGATCCCCTCCAGGACCTGGTCGTCCGTCGGGCGCGGCGTCTCCCGGAGCAGCGCCGTGACGGTGCAGAGGAAGCCGGGCGTGCAGAACCCGCACTGCAGCCCGTGGCACTCGCGGAACGCGCGCTGCACCGGCGACGGCGTCCCGTCCGGCGCGGCGAGCCCCTCGACGGTGGTGACCTCGTGGCCCGCGGCGGTGACGGCGAGCATCAGGCACGAGCGCACCGGCTCCCCGTCCAGCAGGACGGTGCAGCACCCGCACACGCCGTGCTCGCAGCCGACGTGCGTGCCGGTGAGCCCGAGGTCGTGCCGGAGCAGGTCCGACAGCAGCCGACGCGCCGGGACGCGGGCCGTGCGGTGCGTCCCGTTGACGGTCAGCGCGACCTCGAAGCCCTCGGCCATCAGTCCTCCGCCCTCCGCAGCGCCTCGGCGGCGGCCGCGTTCAGGGCGCGCTCGGCGAGCACGCCGGTCAGGTGGCGCCGGTACGCGGCGCCCGCGTGGATGTCGGGTTCGGGATCGATCCGCTCGCGGACGTGCGCGGCGGCCGCCGCCCAGTCACCGCGGGGACCCGCGGCTCCGGTCAGGTCGAGGACGAGCGGCGTCGGCGCGATGCCGAGGAACCCGGCCCGGGCGGAGGCGACCCGCAGGTCCTCGTCGAGGCCGACGACGGCGGCGACGCCGCTCAGCGCGTAGTCGCCGTGCCGCCGCGCCGTCTCGGCGAACGCGGTGCCGGTGCGGGGCGGCGCGGCCGGGAAGAACGCCGAGACGGCCAGCTCGCCGGGCTCCAGCGCCGATTCCAGGGGCCCGCGGAAGAACGCGGCGGCCGGGATGGTGCGGCGCCCCCGCACCGACGCCGCCTCGACCGTCCCGCCGAGGACGGCCAGCACCGCGGGCATCTCGGCGGCGGGGTCGGCGTGCGCGAGGCTGCCGACGACCGTCCCCCGGTTGCGGATCACCGGGTGCGCGACGTGCCGGAGCGCCCGGCCGAGCAGCGGCTGCACGGCCGCCGCCTCCGCCGAGCGCTCCACCCGCGCGTGCCGGGCGAGCGCGCCGACCCGCACGCCCTGGTCGCCGACGTGCAGCGTGTCCAGCTCCGCGACGCGGTTGACGTCGACGAGGTCGGACGGCGCGGCCAGCCGCATGTTCAGCAGCGGGATGAGGCTCTGCCCGCCCGCGAGCACCTTCCCGCCGGGCGCGGCGGCCAGCGCGTCCAGGGCCTCGCCGAGCGTGCCCGGCGCGTGGTACCCGAACGGAGGCGGCTTCACCGCGCGGTCCCGTCAGCTCGCATCTCGGTCAGCTCGCATCCCCGTCAGCTCGCATCGCCCTTCGGTTCACCCGGTTCGGGCGGCTCGCGCCGGGAGTGCCGGACGGGGCCGCCGATCTCCTGCTCCGCCGGGGCGATGACGCCGCCGCCGGTGTCCTCCGGCCGGCGCAGCACGTTCAGGACGTGGTAGCCGACCAGGACGGCGATGGTACCGAGCGCGATGCCCTGGAGCGGGAAGTCGTCGGTGACCCGGAGTGTCACGTTCCCGATCGCCAGGATGATCGCGGCCGCCACCGGGACGAGGTTGACCGGGTCGCCGAAGTCGACCCGGTTCTCGATCCAGATCTTCGCGCCGAGCAGCCCGATCATCCCGTAGAGCACGACGGTGATGCCGCCGAGGACGCCGCCCGGCGTCGCGGCGACGAGGGCCCCGAACTTCGGGCACAGCCCGAACAGGATCGCCACGACGGCGGCGACGAGATAGGCGGCCGTCGAGTAGATCCGGGTCGCGGCCATGACGCCGATGTTCTCGGCGTAGGTGGTGGTGGGCGAGCCGCCCACGGCGGTGGCGAGGGCGGTGCCGACGCCGTCCGCGGCGATGGCCCGGCCGAGGACCGGGTCGAGGTCGTCGCCGGTCATCGCGGCGACGGCCTTGACGTGCCCGGTGTTCTCCGCGATCAGGGCGATGACGGCGGGGAGCGCGAGCAGGATCGCCGAGGTCTTGAAGTCGGGGGCGTGCAGGTCGGGGAAGCCGAACCAGTCGGCGGCCCTGACGCCCGTGAAGCTCACCCGCTCGTGCGGGAACGCGGTGGCGACGCAGTAGGGGCCCTCGGCCGCGCACGGCTTGCCCGACCCGTCCAGCAGGTTCTGCCCCGGCAGCACGGAGGTGATCTTGCCCGCGGTGGCGTCGAGGAGCCACGACAGGACGAAGCCGAACACCAGCGCCAGCAGGATCGTGATCCGCGCCCAGAACCCCCGCAGCAGCACCGCGCAGAGCACCGCGAACGTCAGCGTCGCCAGCGCCGCCCACTGGTCCTGGGGCCAGTACACGGTGGCGACGACCGGGGCCAGGTTGAACCCGATCAGCATCACCACGGCGCCCGTGACCACCGGCGGGAACACCCGGTGGATGACCTCGCCGCCCACGACGTGGATGAGCACGCCGACCACCGCGAGCACCAGGCCCGCGACGAGGATCGCCCCGGTGACGGTGGCGCTGTCGCCGCCCGCCGCGCGGATCGCCGCGACCGCGCCGACGAACGAGGCGCTCGTGCCGAGGTAGCTCGGCACCCGGCCGCCCACGATCAGCAGGAACAGGATCGTCGCGATCCCGGACATCATGATCGCGAGGTTGGGGTCCAGGCCCATCACGAGCGGGAACACGAACGTGGCCCCGAACATCGCGACCACGTGCTGGGCGCCGATGCCCGCGGTCCGCGGCCACGACAGCCGCTCGTCCGGGCGGACGACCTCCCCGGGGGGCGGGGTCCGCCCGTCCCCGTGCAGCTTCCAGCCGATCATCATCGGGGGGCCTCCTGCTCAGCCGGCCGCGTTCCCGCGGGCCTGTCATGCGGGCAAGGTAGATCTACCCTGTTGGGCGGGCATCGGCGACTTCTGCCAAACCCCGCGCCCAGGATTGGGAGGACCGGCCGGTGCGCCGGCGGGCCGATCCGGGCACGGACCTCCGGGCGCTCCGGTGCGGCGTCCCGGGGTCGCCGGAACGCCGCCGCTACCCTCAGATACCTCGCATGCGCAGGACGTGAAGGGCGAGGGTGAGGTTGAGTCGCAGATGGGCGTCCTCGGTGAAGGCTCCGAGCATCCTTTCCAGCTTCCCGATGCGGTACCGCAGCGTGTTGTAGTGGAAGTGCAGCCGGCGCGCCGTCTCGGCGACGTTGAGGTTCGTCTCCAGCAGCACCTGGAGGGTGCGGCGCAGGTCCACCAGCTCCGGCTCGTCGTCGGCGGCGAGGTCGCCCAGCGTCTCGCGGACGAACGCGTGCAGCTCCTCGGGGTCGGAGACGAGGCTCAGCAGCCGGTAGACGCCGAGCTGGTCGAAGTGCGCCCGCGCGCCCGCGCCGTTGAGCTGGCGCCCGACCCGCACCGCCTTCACCGCCTGCTCGTAGGCCTCGGGCAGCGCGGCCGGCGACGCCACCGTCCGGCTGATGCCGGTGGAGAACGTCCGCCGCACCGGCAGGTGCTCGGCGAAGATCGACGAGGCCTCCTTGACCATCGCCTGGACCGGGCCGGCCGTCCACTCGGCGGGGTCGTCGCCCTCGGCGCCGACGATCGCCACGACCTCGTGGGCGAAGCTCGCGACGGCCGCGCCCCGGTCGTGCCGCCGGACGGCGGCCGTCCACGCGGCGGCGAGCCGCTCCTGCGCGGCCCGCTCCTCGGCGCCGCGCACGCCGCGCGGGCCGTCGGGCTCGGCCGCCTTGCCGCGGCCCTTCCCCTCGCCCTCCGGGGAGACCGCGCCGCGCGGGCGCCCGTCCAGCTCGGCGACGACCACCATCATCGGGCGGTCCAGGTCCCAGCCGAACCCGCCGCAGTGCGCGACGATCCGGTCGTCGCCGCCCGCGCGCCCCGCGAGGATGTCGCGCAGGAAGTCGGCGCGGTACTTGCTCTCCACGGCCGCGACGGCCTGCTGTTTCGTCACCACGAGCGCGGCGACGGTCGCGGCGCGCTCCAGGATGCCGAGGTCGGTGCCGCGCAGGGTGCCGCCGGGGCTGAACGCGACGATCCGGCCGTGGTCGAAGCCGCCCGCCATCACGGGCACGACCAGGTGGTCTCCGGTGCCGTGCGCGCCGATGATGCCGCAGCCGCCGCGGCCGCACGCCGCGTGCCGGCCCGCGTCGAAGGCCCGCATCGCCTGGACGTGCTCGTCGGGGCCGGCGCCCGCGAGCACCCGCTGCTCGCCGTCCAGCACGACGACCGCCACGTCCAGCAGCGTCGCGACCTCGTCCACGACCTCCTGGAGGCCGCCGCCGCACAGCACGATCTGCACGAGCGCCCGGTGCACCTCCTCGGTGCGGGCGAGGACGGCCGCCTGCCGGTTCAGGATGTCGGTCAGCACCTGGTTCAGGATGTCGTCGAAGCCGACGTCGTTCGGGAGCAGGATCAGGGGGAAGCCGCGCCGGTCCGCCTGCGCGATCATCTCGGCGGGCAGCGAGTCCAGGTAGCGGCCGAGCTTGATGGCCAGCGCGGCCAGGCCGCGCTCGTCCAGGTCGGACACCAGGTTGTCGAGCGACTGGGGGGTGTTGCGGAGGGGGTAGCCGGTGGTCAGCAGCAGTTCGTTCGGTTTGACCCACGACAGGATGTCGGGGACCTCCATCACGTTCAGCCGCTGGACGACGCGTTCGAGTCCGGCTCGTCCGGCGATGAGGCGGGCGCCGTTCAGGGTGCTGACGCCGAGGACCTCGCCGACCGACAGGCCGTAGGTCAGGGTTCCGGTACTCGCGAGCCTGAGGGCCGGTGGGCCCGGGTCCGCAGTGGTGTAACTCATGCCAGGGGTCACCTCGCCTTTTGGTGCGTACATCGCCCGTAACGGCGTGATCGCTACCGATTCCTGATCAACACTGACAACAAAGACGAACGATGACAACCATCCTTGGCAGAATTATCCATACGTCCGATGCCGGGCCCGTTCTACCGTCATGCCGGAGGCCGGGCCGCCCGCACGCCGTGCGGCCGCCGACCCCGGCCTCGGGAGGATCCGTGACCGCTCTCGTCCGCGACCCGATCCGGCTCCCGGCCCGTCCCCGCCCCCAGGGCCGGCCCCCCGCCGCCGGCGCCGCGAGCCTCGCGCTGCGGCCGCTGCTCGACCCGCCGCGCCGCCCCGCCCGCGTCATCGCGGTGTTCCCGGCCGCGCTGTACCTGGAGATGCGGGGAGGCCCCGAGCCGCGCGTGCTCGCCGTCGTCACCTCCGACGCCGGACGCCTGCCCAACGCGGTGGTGATGGTCGCCACCCGCCGCGAGCACCCGTTCCGGTCCGTCCGCGAGGGCGCGGACGCGTTCGTCGGCGACGGCCGGATCGAGGCGGAGGGCCTCACCGTGCGCGTGCGCCGCTGGTGGGATCCCTCCCCCGCGCTCGGCGGGCTGCGGCCGGACGCGCTGGCCCGGGGCGTGCGCGCCCTGGAGGCCGAACTGACCGCGGCGGGCGCCCTCACCGCCGCCGGGCCGTCGGGCGGCGGCCTCGCCGGGCACCCCGACCCCGACGCGCTCGCCGCGGCCTGCGCCGCCGGCGTGGCGGCGGCCGCGGTGGAGGCGGCCGAGCTGGTGATGGGCCTCGGCCCCGGGCTGACGCCCACCGGCGACGACATCCTGTGCGGCCTGCTGGTCGCGCTGCGGCTGGTCGGCGGCGCCGTCCGGCACGGCGGGGCGGTGCGGCTGGCCGACTGGCTCGGCGCGGCCGTCACCGCCGACGCGGGCACCCGCACGACCGCGCTGGCCGCGACGCTACTGCAC